>JAKFXW010000190.1 GCA_021731185.1 Gallionellaceae bacterium | reverse complement strand
AAAATTTCACGCGTAGTATTGGTTATGTTGTCTTCACGCAGGAACAGTATGGACGTAAGCAAAAGATAAACGGCTAGCAACTTGTCTGGCCCGGTGCGACCAAATGCAGCAGTATCGACTTTCCACAACAGAGTAAAAAATGCGGGGAGCAAAATGAATAACGACAATATCCTAGCGTGTGAAAGATCGAATATATAGTTAACCATTCCCATACCAGGTATCTGGACAATGGCCATGGGCAGAACGAGCAAGATGGAAAAAAATAGTGCAGGAGGATTGGATTCGCGTCGGTTCGAGTAGAGCAATAGCAGAATAGCGATTATTACGTATATCCAAAAATTGTGCGCCAGAAATACAGCGAGTGTTAAACCCAGCCAAAGATTTCGTCTGCGTGTGAAATTTTCTACCTCTGTAATAGCACTGGCAGGGTAACGTGCGAAGGCAAAAAAAGTTGTTGCCAGGACAAGAATAATGATTAACGCTCGGAGATGTTCTGGCATGTCAGTTTTATGCGATGTGGGGTGAACAGTACGGTGCTTATTTATCAGCCTATGATTGGACGGTATCACTTGCGTTGCTTAGCGTCAAAATATCTCTTTACCAAGCGGCGCAGAACGATCAGATTTATGATGATGCCAGTGTCGCATATATTTCTGATTTATGATTAGCTATCTCCCTTGTGCTAGATGCGCTCAAAATATTTGGATGTACCCACCCATCATGCCTCCATACAGTTGCCAACTAATACAGTGAGCTTAACCTTTGCGGCAGCCACATATAGCTCAAACCAAAATTAAGCGACATTATTCTCCTCGATAGGGAACTAAGGTGGAGGGTAGAATTTGAGCATGAATGCGGTTAACAGGTTGCACAACCATCCAATTATCCCCTCGCTGCGCTCTCATCCTCTGACAGAAGAAAGGTGCGTATCCAGCCGCCTTGGGCAGATCTTGGTTTTAAGTACCCCCTTGGGGGACTCACTCAATAAACTCCCGGATTTGCCGGAGGCTATATAATTTAGGGGTCTTAAGAAGTACATTTGAATGTGTATTCAAATATCGCTTTAATCATCGTTGTGATAGTCTTTACTTGAACTGCTCAAGTTATTGAGATCGAACCCGCTTTAACTTCCTAAGACACTAATTTAAAAATGTCGATCTCGTCAAAAAATACTCTTACCCTCAGGCAGCGTGTTTTGCATTCCGGCTCATGGACCATGGCGGGATATGGTGTGAACCAGGCTTTGCGTCTTGCAGGAAATCTCATTCTCACTCGCTTGTTGTTCCCGGAGGCATTTGGAATGATGGCTATTGTCTCGATAGCTTGCTATGGTGTGACGATGTTTGTAGATATGGGTATAGCCCAGTCTATTGTCCAGAATAAACGCGGAAATGATCCGGCTTTTGTAAACACGGCATGGTCCATACAAATCATATTAGGTTTCCTAATATGGGGTGGGCTTAGTGCCCTTGCGTTACCGATAGCCGGTTTCTATGATATACCACAGCTTGCTACCATGCTTTCTGTTGTCGGGTTGGCTGCAATCATCAACGGCTTCAACTCAACCAAACTGTATACGGCACAACGAAATTTAGAGGCTACACGGGTTACATTGATTGAAGTCGGAGCTTCCCTGATTGGACTACTCTGTACCATTTATCTCGCTTGGCTTCTACAGTCAGTTTGGGCTTTGGTTTGGGGTCAATTAATTTCAGCCAGTCTGAAAATGCCTGCCACTCATTTGTTGCTCCATGGCATTAAAAATAAAATTACGTGGGATCGAGATGCGGCTGGACATTTAATAAAATTTGGTCGTTGGATCATGTGGAGCTCCATACTGACATTTTTGTCGGTGGAGGGCGGGCGCTTATGGATCAGTGCTGTACTTGACATACGTGAGCTGGCATTGTTTACATTGGCAAGCACAATGAGTCTGGTGTTCTGGCAAGCCATTCAGCAATTAGCAGGGAAAGTTTTTTTCCCAGCCTATACAGAAGTATATCGTAACGACCCAAAAAATCTCTTCTCAGTTCTATTTAAAGCACGGTTGATCATAACTTTACCCAGTTGGTGCTTGTCCGTATTATTTATTTTTTTTGGATCTCATCTTATGGAATTTCTATACGATGAGCGCTACCATGGATCTGGAGCTATGCTAGAGTTGCTTGCCGCTGGCTCACTTGTAGGTTGCGTGTGGGGATCCTATACCGGTGTTTTGCTTGCGCTGGGTAAGGTCGCTACTATGACGATGTTGACTGCAATTCAGATCGTATGCCAGATTGGCGGAATGGTTGCTGGATACCATTATTGGGGCGGGATGGGGATTATTATGGGTATCGCTACGGCCAATTGGATAATGTACGGTGTGCAAGCATTTGCGATGTACCGCATCGGGCTTTTGCAACTCAAGCTCGATCTGATATTTCTTGGGGCTTCGGCGTTGATTATTGTGTTAGCTTGGCCTCGCATAATGTTAATTGTTGGTGCCTGAGCAATGCGAATTAATACAATTTTGCCAGGTTATATTTCCAGTCACGGCGGCTCCACTTACGTTTTCCATCACCTTCTCGAAGCAATGAACGACTCAGGTATTGATGTAAGCCTATTTACTCTCATCGGAGATGGGATGGACTCCCAAAATCTCACTTCGAGAGGGGATTAAAATAACCGCCGAATGGATGATGAAAGAAGTTGATGCGCATCGTAAGTGACTTGGAAGTTCGCCAATCCTGTAGGCTCATTTCGTATTGAACAAGATGTTACCTACTACAACCCCTTCAAAGATGAATAATATCTGGATCGTCATCGTAAACTACCGCACGGCGGATTTGGTCGTTGACTGCCTGCGCGCACTTTCCGCGCAAGTTGCTGACTTGGTAAATGTCCGCGTTGTGGTGGTGGATAATAACTCGGACGATGGTTCAGTTGTAAAGCTGACCGCTGCTGTAGAAAGCGAGAGCTGGTCATTATGGGCTAACGTTATGCCGCTTGATAACAATGGCGGTTTTGCTTGCGGCAACAACGCAAGTATTCGCCTAGCAATGGCTTTGGCCAAACCAGTTGATTATGTAATGCTTCTGAATCCGGACACCGTCGCCCTCCCAGGGGCGATCAAGGCATTAGTGGATTTCATGGATGCCCACCCTGACGTCGGCATTGCAGGCAGTCAACTGAAAAATGCCGATGGGAACGTGGAATGTTCCGCACACACATTTCCATCGCCGCTGAGCGAATTGGACAAAGCTGCGCGTTTAGGTGTTATCACCCGTTTGTTAAGTCGTTATGTGGCCTCACCCCCGTCACTCGGCTTTGCTCATTCATGCGATTGGGTATCCGGAGCGAGCATGATCATACGTCGGCAGGTCATCGAGGATATCGGACTGATGGATGAAGGATATTTTCTGTATTTCGAGGAGGTGGATTACTGTCGCCGAGCCAACCAGGCCGGGTGGCAATGTTGGCACGTGCCAGATTCTCAAGTGATTCATTTAGAAGGTGCCTCTACCGGTATACGCACCACGGCGACGAGAAGAGCAGGATATTGGTACGATTCACGAAGACGTTTTTTCGTCAAACATTATGGCATCGCTGGGTTTGTTGCTGCGGATGTACTCTGGACCATTGGTCGCCTTTCTTTTCTGCTACGCAAGAGCTTGCACCTCGGTGCAAAAAGTCAACGGGATAACGTCCCAAAATGGTTTATGTTTGATTTGCTATGGGGAGACTTGCGTGCGGTTCTGACAGGTCAAGTGTGGCGTATTGTACGTTCAGGGAAACAAATATGAGTATCGGCGTAGTCGTTATTGGTCGTAATGAGGGCGAGCGGCTGCAACGATGCCTTGAGTCAGTGACAGGAATTGTTGATCGGGTAGCTTATGTTGATTCCGGGTCGACAGACGGATCGGTTGCGATAGCACTTGGCATGGGGGTAGGGGTTGTTGAGTTGGATTTGCATATACCCTTCACAGCGGCAAGAGCACGTAATGAAGGCGTCAAGATGTTGCTTAAACTAGATCCCAGTTTAAATTATGTGCAGTTTGTGGATGGTGATTGCGAATTAGTGGCTGGGTGGCTTAAATTAGCCGCAGAATTTCTGGACGAGCATAAAAACGTGGCAATAGTGTGTGGTCGGCTTCGGGAAAGGCATCCAGAGCACTCAATCTACAATATGCTGTGCGATATTGAATGGGATACAGCAATAGGAGAGACTAAGGCTTGTGGTGGGATTGCCATGATGAGGAGGGATTCGTTCGAGGCTGAAACGGGTTATCGCCCGGATTTGATAGCAGGAGAAGAATCAGAGTTGTGCATCAGGCTACGGGCAGCTGGGTGGCGGGTTTGGAGGCTTGATGCTGAAATGGCGCTGCACGATGCAGCAATGACACGCTTTGGGCAGTGGTGGAAACGGTCTCTGCGCACTGGCTATGGTTTTGCGGAAGGGGTGCATCTGTACGGTACACCGCCGGAAAGACATCGGGTGAAAGAGTCTCGGCGCATCTGGATATGGGGTTTCGGAATTCCTGTGGTTACCGTTGGCTTGACTGTCTGGCTGGGGACATGGGGTCTGGCGATGCTATTGATATATCCTGTACAGGTTGTTCGCCTCGCTTTACGCGGCACACGTTCCGTGCGGGAAAACTGGTGGTATGCCCTATTTTTGGTGCTGGGAAAATTTCCAGAGGTGATGGGGCAGATTAAATTTTTTTATAACCGGTTGACAGAGCAGACATCACGCCTGATCGAATACAAGTGAATTGTGAATTGAAGAGCCGTTGCAATATGGGTGTCATCGAAACAATAATTCGGGTTCATCACCTAGATAGGAATATACATCCCTCCTTAAACATGAATGCCCTTAAGCACTAGGTCTACCTGTTAGTCCGGGCTTTGGTATTCTTTCCAGCAATCCGAAAGTGGTATGAGATTTCTGATAATCCCTTGCTAACGCTGGCCTTGCAACGTTTTCCACTGATACATGGCGCAATGTATTGGCCCTACATCAACCACACTTGGCCTATGGAGCGTCGTTTAGCTACCATAGACCAGCATTTCAGAATGCTTGGAGGTCAAGGCTGCAATCATCGCCCACGCAACATTGAACGGCAGATTGTTGGCACAAACTGCGGTCACGCTTAATCAAGCTACCGTTACTCAGCCACAAAGCACGAGGATTATAAAAAATGGAGTAGTCATTTAAAGGCCGTCGCGATAAGTAGTTACTTGCGGTGGTTTCATACCGCTTATAACCAGTCACTTGGTTGCCGTTGTTTGGCAACTTAGTGGATTGGCTAGTAGTTTCACCAGTCAATACTTAGTAGTTTCATCAGACGGCCTTTTTTGATGGGTCGGACTTTTCCGTTGACGATTATCGAAGCTTGCCACGACTCATTATCGATTGAATTTCATTACTGTCGTCTTGATACGGTTAACTAAAAATTTTCTTTAATGTGCGTCAGCGCACAGAACATCATGGGCATAAATGAAATAGTGTGGTCGGTGTGGCAGATTACCTTGGTTCCGGTTAATTCAATTTTGAATTGAAACAGGCCAAACCGGGGCTCGCGTAATCGCTAAATATTTCAACAACGAATATCGACGTAGCGTACCAAAATAAATACCAGCAAGCGTATCGATCGATTGCACCGATGTTTTACTGGATCAACTATTAACTGTTGCGGTTGGTTTTTGAATCCGCTCAGGATATTGACATAGCATGTACGAAACGTTTTACGGCCTGAAGGAAAACCCTTTTACCATTCAACCTGACCCGGATTTCCTGTATTTCGGACGGCGGCATACCTATGCTTACGCAATGATGGAATACGGAATCAAAAACAAGGCAGGATTTATTGTAGTCAGTGGTGAAATCGGATGCGGCAAGACCACTTTAATCCGACATCTGCTGAATAACGTAGCGCCCGATATGACTGTAGGCTTGGTATATAACACTCACCGTGAAATACCAAATTTATTGGAATGGATCATGCTCGCTCTAGGGCTTCCTTATGAAGGGAAATCTACAGTGGCACTCTATGATGCATTTCAGCATTTTCTGATTGAGCAGCATGGATTGGGGAAAGGTGTGCTATTGATTATTGATGAGGCGCAAAACATTAGTCCCGCAGCTATGGAATCTTTACGCATGCTCTCGAATATCAATGCTGACAAAAACCAGCTACTTCAAATCATGTTGGTAGGTCAACCGCAACTTAAGAAAATGCTTATGCAGTCTGATCTTTTACAGTTTTCTCAACGCGTTGAGGCTGATTTCCACATCAAGCCTTTTGAAGCAGAGGATGTGCAGAACTATATTCAACACCGTCTGACAATTGCGGGTCGGGAAGATCCACTTTTCAGCCCAGAGGCTTGCGCTAGGATTGCAGGAGTAAGCCAAGGCATTCCGAGACGTATTAATATCTTGTGCAATATGACACTCGCTTATGGATTCTCAGCCGGAGCAAAGTCCATTGATCTGGGGTTAGTTGACGAAGTGATAAATGACAAAGTTGAATATGGGGCATTATCGAACCCTGAGTAAATAGTTGGCCCGAATGAGAGAAATAATGAACCAGCCCCGAATTGCATATTTGATCAACCAGTACCCTACAGTCAGTCAAACCTTCATTCGACGTGAAATCCGCGCACTCGAACAACAGGGCTTCAATATTCTTCGCATCGCGCTACAAGGCTGGGATGCAAAGCTAGTGGATGAAGATAGCCAGCGAGAGCGGATGCACACCCGTTATGTGCTTCAGGAGGGGGCTTTTGTATTGCTCTGGGCTGTATTGCAAATATTGCTGACTGCGCCAGTGCGGTTTTTTTCTGCACTTATACTGGCTATTCGCATGATGCGTGGTTCTGAACGCACATTTACTTATCATCTGGTCTATTTCGCCGAAGCCTGCCGCATACTGCCTTGGCTAAGATCTTTCGACGCGAAACACATACATGCCCATTTTGGCAATAATTCGGCGGAAGTTGCGATGCTGGTAAATGCTTTAGGCGGACCAACTTACAGCTTTACCCTACATGGTCAAAACGAGTTACTCTTTGGTGGTACAAGTGAAAAGGTGCATAGAGCAGCCTTTGTGGTGGCGATCAGTTCTTATGGGCGCAGCCAGCTGTATCGCAAGGTAGAGCACGTACACTGGCCAAAAATAAAAGTGATTCATTGCGGGTTAGACACAGCATTTCACGATTTTGCGCCCGTCCAGCCGACTGCATTGCCGCGCTTGGTCTGCGTGGGTCGATTGTGCGAAGCAAAGGGACAATTACTTTTAGTCGAGGCAGCTCATCGATTGGCTCAGAAAAATATCATCTTCGAATTAGTGCTTGCTGGTGATGGTGAGATGAGAGCAGAGCTTGATAGTCTAATTGACCAGTATAAATTGAATGGCCAAATCCGGATTACTGGCTGGCTTAATGTTTCTCAGGTTCGTGAAGAAATGCTGGCGGCACGCGGCTTGGTGTTACCCTCATTTTCAGAGGGGCTGCCTATAGTGATCATGGAGGCCATGGCACTACGCAGGCCCGTATTGTCTACCTATGTGGCTGGCATTCCTGAGTTAGTGCTGCCAGGAGTGACTGGCTGGCTGTTCCCTGCTGGCTCCATCGACGATCTGATGGCTGCCATTGAAGACATGCTATCCAAGACAACCGATGAGTTACGTACTATGGGGGACGCAGCCTATATGCGTGTTTTGCAACGGCACTCGATAGAGACCGAGTCGGCAAAGCTGGCCAAACTGTTCCGAAAGCCTGCCAATGAAGATTATGTTATCTCGCAGGTATCTTACGCATCGCACAATACAAATAGGGCTCCACCGTGAACATTGCTAAGAGCTATGTGCTGATTTCTCCGTGCCGCAACGAAGCAGACTACATGCGCCAGACACTGGATACCGTTATCGCACAGTCGATCCGTCCAACAAAGTGGGTCATTGTTGACGATGGCTCAACCGACGAGACTCCACACATTCTTGCGGAATACGCAAGCCAGCATGACTGGATCAAGATTGTCACCCGTACTGACCGGGGACATCGGGCAGTAGGCCCGGGTGTCATTGACGCTTTCTATTCCGGCTACGAATCGATTAACCCTGATGATTACAATTACCTTTGCAAGCTTGACCTCGATCTGCGTCTGCCGCCACATTACTTCGAAATTCTTATAACGCGAATGGAAGCAAATCAACGCATCGCAACATGCAGCGGCAAAGCCTACATCGAAGAAAGTGGTCATCTGGTTAATGAGCGGCATGGCGACGAAACTTCGCTTGGCATGACCAAGTTCTACCGTATCTCATGCTTCAAGGCGATTGGTGGATTCGTTCGTGAAGTCATGTGGGATGGCATCGATTGCCATCGCTGCCGGATGATGGGCTGGATCGCGTGCAGTTGGGATGAACCAGATTTGCGTTTTATTCATTTACGCCCAATGGGTTCCAGCCAGCAAAGTATTTATACCGGGCGTATGCGCCATGGTTACGGCCAATATTTCATGGGAACCAGCTTGCTTTTCATGACCGCAAGTGCAATTTACAGGCTCAATGATAAGCCCTATGTATTAGGTAGCCTAGCGATATTATTGGGGTGGATAAGTAGTGCGCTTCAAGATAAGCCAAGATACAACGACCTGGAATTCAGGTGCTTTCTACGCAGATACCAAATGCGTGGGCTATTAGTGGGCAAGAAAAAGGCGATCGAAGAAATCTACCAGCGGCAGAGTCATGTCTCCTGATTTCAACAGGGAAGTTCACTGCCTTCTGGGCTTGCCGTTTGATGCAATCAATCTGAAGGCCGCTGAGCAATGTATAAGAGCCGCAGCAGCTACTCGCACACCCTGCTTTCTTTCCACGCCGAATCTAAATTTTTTGATTGCGTCCCAATCTGATGCTGCATTTCGTAACTCGGTAATCAATAGTGATCTCAGCGTTGCCGACGGCATGCCCATCGTGTGGATAGCGCGGCTATTGGGCATCCCGATTCAGGAGCGCGTCGCAGGTTCGGATATATTTGAACAACTGAGAGAAGAGACACCTACTCGGCTATCAGTGTATTTTTTTGGCGGCGTGGAAGGGGTGGCTGAGACGGCTTACAGACGGCTCAATTCAGATGCATCGGGTCTCATATGTACGGGTTTCAAATATCCAGGATTCGCATCTGTCCAGGAAATGAGCAGCGATGAAAATATTGAGGCAATCAACGCAAGTGGCGCAGATTTTCTTATTGTGTCACTAGGTGCCAAGAAAGGTCAATCCTGGATCGAGCACAACCGCACACGAATTTCAGTGCCGGTAATCAGCCACCTTGGAGCCGTTGTCAATTTTGTCGCCGGAGGGGTTAGCCGTGCGCCGGCCTTGATACAGCGAGCTGGTTTGGAGTGGCTATGGCGCATCAAGGAAGAACCTAAGCTTTGGTATCGCTACACCTCCGACGGATTAGCGTTTTTAAAGTTGCTGATTACGCGCATCGCTCCTTATGCATGGTTCATGTATTGGCACAAACCCAAAAATAGAGAGTTGGATTCTGCAGGCATTGAACTGTTCGATGATGGCGATCAGATTATCATCCGTTTGCGTGGTGCATGGGTACAGATTAATCTGCGACCACTTCGAGAATGCTTTTCCAACCCCTCGCTTGTAGGAAGAAATATCCGTATCGAATTGGAAAATGTTACTTATGTCGACAGTGCATTCATGGGGCTTCTGTTGTTGTATAACAATCAGAAGCAACAAGGAAAGCAATTTTCAGTCGTCAACCATAAAAAAGAGTTGCGACAGATTTTTAGGTACTCGTGTACTGAGTTCTTATTAGATATGCAGTAACAGGTGTGTCCTGAATTTTGTGTAAACGGCATTCATTAATGCTGCGGCATCCGTTCCTCGAAGGGTCTGGCGCAAACCCAGGAGGGGTGTCTACTAAAGCGCGGGGAGTCCAAATATCCAAATAATAGGTTGGCAGGGAAAACGGCACACTTGATTGAGCATAAGTAATTTAATATTTTTTATTCCGGGCATAACCGCAATATGACTAAAAAACAGGTTTTCGTTACTCAACCAACACTCCCACCTTTGGAGGAATTTATTCCCTATTTGCAAAAAATTTGGGAAAGCAAGATCCTAACCAATGGCGGACCATTTCATCAGGATCTTGAACGAGAACTTTGTAAGTATTTGGGGGTTAAGTACCTTAGCCTCTTTACGAATGGGACGATTGCGTTGATTACTGCGCTTCAAACACTTCGTATAACTGGTGAAGTGATCACTACGCCTTATTCATTTGTTGCAACTGCACATTCACTACTGTGGAATGGAATTAAACCGGTTTTTGTGGATATTGATCCAGACACGCTCAATCTCGACCCAGAGAAAATTGAAGCTGCCATTACCCCGCAAACAACTGCCATACTGCCAGTTCATTGTTATGGACACCCGTGCGATGTCGCAAAAATAGAAAAAATTGCTGACACCTATGGGCTTAAGGTAATTTATGACGCAGCTCATGCTTTTGGTGTGAAATTAGAATCTGGTAGCGTACTGAAATATGGTGATCTATCTGTTTTAAGCTTTCATGCAACAAAAGTATTCAATACATTTGAAGGGGGTGCGATCATTTGCCATAATGAAAAAACCAAGGTACGCATTGATCAACTTAAGAATTTCGGTTTTGTAGATGAAGTAACGGTGGTCGCCCCTGGCATCAATGGCAAGATGAGCGAATTCAACGCAGCATTAGGTTTATTGCAACTTAAGGGGATAAATAAGGCAATTCAGGAGCGAAAAATAATCAGTGAGCAATATCTCGCTGGGCTGGACAATGTAAAAGGTGTTAGATGCTTAAGTGACTCGGGAGAAAAAGTTAGCAACTATTCATATTTCCCTATCCTGATTCAGCCTGATTATCCAATCAGCCGAGATGCGTTGTACCAAAAAATGAAAGATCACGGTATTCACGCACGACGTTATTTCTATCCGCTAATCAGTTATTTTCCCATGTATCGAGGCATGACATCTGCTTCCCCGTCTAATTTGCCCGTGGCAAAAAGAGCGTCAGATCAAGTTATTTGCCTGCCGATTTATCCAGCACTCCAATTATCTGAAGTCGACCAAATTATCGAAATAATCCGAGGTAGATAATGCAAAAACGAATTCTATTTTTAGGCGCAGCTCCCACTCAAATTCCACCACTCCGTTATGCCCGTGAACAAGGTCACTATGTCATCACCTGTGACTACCTGCCCAACAACCCCGGACATAAGTTTGCCGATGAATCACATAATGTCAGTACCACTGATAAAGAAGCTGTATTGGCACTTGCTCAGCGTTTAAAAATCAACGGTATTGTTGCTTATGCCTCTGATCCAGCAGCACCTACGGCAGCCCATGTGGCGGAAAAGATGGGCTTGCCTGGCAATCCTTACGATTCAGTGCTTATCCTCGCACGCAAAGATTTATTCCGTGCCTTTTTGAGGGAGCATAGCTTCAATGTGCCGCGCTCACAATCGTTTTACAACTTGGAAGAAGCTCGCGCCTGGTTGGCAGAAATTGGCGTACCAGCCTATATCAAACCGGTTGATTCATCTGGTAGCAAAGGCGTAACCAAGCTGACTGATTTCGCCAATTTAGAAATTGCGTTCGAACATGCACTTGCCTATTCGCGTGAAAAAAAGGTCGTTGTCGAACAACAAATCATTCGTGCCGGTTATCAAGTGGCAGGCGACGGGTTTATAGTGGACGGTCAATTAGTGTTCCGATGCTGGGCAGATGAGCACTTTGACAAACTGTGCAATGGACTCGTGCCTATTGGTCAAACATTCCCCACCTCGCATCCAGAAGCGTGGCAACACACTGCCCATGCAGAAACGCAACGCTTGCTCACCTTGCTGGGCATGAAAACGGGCGCACTCAATTTTGATTTTGTATTTACAACTGAAGGAAAGTTTTATTTCCTCGAGTTAGGTCCTCGCAATGGCGGCTGTTTAATTCCAGAAGTAATTCGTTACGCAACGGGCGTCGATTTAATCAAATACACCGTTGATGCGGCAATTGGTTTGCCTTGCAGCGATATAAGCATGAAGCCACCCAAAGGTTATTGGTCAAGCTATATGGTGCACTCCTTGGAAACCGGAAAATTCAAAGAACTCTGGTTATCCGAGCGCATTAAGCCAAAAATTATTGAACAGGAGGTGTTAGCCAAACCCGGTGACACCGTTGAAAAATATTTAGGCTCAAACCACACCTTGGGAACTATGATTTTGCAGTATGAATCGTTACAAGAAATGACAGAGATGGTGGATAACATGGAGCGCGATATTCGGGTGATCTGTCACTGAGCTTGGTAAAGAAAGACTACCTCCACAGGAATAACTAAGTGAATGATAATAAATTAGAATCTAAGCAGGCTTCCAAAATCAAAGTTTGTGTTTGCATGGTTGCCTACAACCACACACTCTTTATCGAGGACGCGATAAAGGGTGTGCTGATGCAGGAAGCTGATTTTGAAATTCAATTGGTTATCGGTGAGGACTGTAGCACCGACAATACCAGGCAAATTTGTGAGTACTACGCCAAACAATATCCAAACAAAATCCAATTACTTGAATCTACAAAAAATCATGGTATTCACAAAAATGTTTTCCGTACCATAAAAGCTTGTCAAGACTCCACTTACATAGCATTTTGCGAAGGTGATGATGTGTGGGTTGATAAGCATAAATTACGTTATCAGGTTAATTTATTGGAGGCTAATAAAAAATTCCAAGCACACGCACACAATGTAATTTATCGTAATGTAACAACAAATGAGGACAGTAATTTTGGTGAGCTAACAGACAGGGAGTTGTCAGTAAAGGATTTATTCATGAGCTGGCCATTTCACGTGGTGAGCCTAATAATCAGATCAGAGCTAATCCGGAAAATTCCAACGGATGAGTTGCCTCATTTTATATCATGTGACAAATTTTTTAATATGTGGGTAGGATGCCATGGCATCCTGATGTATGAAGGAACAAAGTTTTTTGCGATATATCACAGGCATGAGTTTGGTGCATCAGGTACTCCCAATTGGATACAAATTCGGCAACAAGATTTGGCTATGCTAAGTTTTTTGCGAGGCTATCTAAATGATGAAAGTTTGTATCGTGCAGTAAGACTGAATGCGATAAAGAACCTTTTTTTTGCATCTGCAAGTATTGATTCTCCTGTATCCATTAAAAAATGGCCTCTGCTCCTCGAATTTATTAGGTTTGCTTCATTTACAAAAAGAACAAATATCTGGTTCTTTTGCTTAATTTTATTTGGAAGACCATTTTATAAGTTTGTCGATATTTTAAAAAAACCCAAAAAATTGTTGCAGCCCCTAAGATTTTTGCCGTGAATGTAATAGCGCAGCGAAAATGGAGCATGTGTGATGAGAGTCGGCTTAATAACAATAACAGCATTTTTTGCCGCGATACTTATGCCAGCATGTGGTTTTGCTTCGAACGGAAATGGGTCGGCAGAGTCGAAATGCCTTAGTCACTTGCGGATTAATGCTGGACAATAAAGTATCGATGCAATTTAATCATGATGGGCTCATCGTCCATCATGATTAAAACTGGTAGTATCAACGGATCTGTTGGAATACGAAAAGACAGGAGAGGCTTACTGGCTGAAGGGTTTTAAATGCGTCGTCCGCGTGTATTAATTATTGCTGAAGCAGCTAACCCTGAATGGGTAAGTGTCCCTCTTGTGGGGTGGTCGTTAGCCTATGCCCTGCGCGATGTAGCTGATGTTCATATTGTGACGCAGATTAGAAATCGTGAAGCAATTCTCAAGGCTGGTCTTGTTGAGGGCGTGGACTTTACTGCGATTAATTCCGAGAAAATTGCCCGTCCGCTGTGGCGCATTGGTGGATTTTTGCGGGGCGGTGCAGGTAAAGGTTGGACTACAACTACTGCAATCAATGCAATATCTTATTACTACTTTGAATATTTGCTTTGGAAGAAATTTGGTAAAGCGATTAGTAGTGGGAAATACGATATTGTGCATCGCGTCACCCCTCTCAGCCCTACCACTCCTAGCAGGATAGCAGCAAAATGCAGGCGCGTTAACATTCCCTTTGTGCTTGGCCCATTGAATGGTGGGGTGCCTTGGCCTAAGGAGTTCGATGCAGCCCGGCGTCAAGAAAAGGAATGGTTGTCCTATGTTCGAAATGCCTACAAGTTGCTTCCCGGCTATCGCAGCACGCTTAAGTCTGCATCCGCATTGGTAATCGGCTCCAAAGATACACTAGCTCAAATCCCAGGAAAATATCATTCAAAATGTTTTTATGTACCTGAAAACGCCATAGACCCCGCACGCTTTTCAAGCGTGGCAAAATTTGACAAGAATAGCTCGCTGCGTGTGTGCTTTGTTGGTCGTCTGGTTCCTTACAAAGGGCCTGATATGTTACTGGAAGCAGCCATGCCTCTGCTGCGTGAAAAACGCATTCATCTCGACATCATTGGCGATGGCCCACTCCTGCAAAGCATGCGTGATCTGGCTGAAAGTGCAGACGTTGGTTCGACGGTGACTTTTCACGGCTGGGTTGATCATTCTAAAATACAGGAAGTGATGTGCCGTTCACAGGTATTTGCTTTTCCAAGCATTAGAGAGTTTGGTGGTGGAGCCGTTCTGGAGGCGATGGCTTTGGGGCTTGTTCCGGTTGTGGTGGATTACGCCGGACCAGCAGAGCTTGTTACACCCGATGTTGGCTTTAAAGTTCCAATCGGACGGCGTCAAGATATTGTTTCGGCCTTTAATGAAAAGTTAAACATGCTAGTAGCAAATCAGGATTTACTGCAATCCATGAGCATTTCAGCAATGGCTCGTGTGCAGGCTTTGTTTACTTGGAAAGTTAAAGCCAAGCAAATAGCTGAAATATATCAATGGGTGTTAGATGAAAGAAAGGATAAACCTGATTTCTTCTAACTGAATTTCTCCACAGGATAAACTATATGTCGGCCATAACTTCCGTTGCACAATCATGCACCTTAATGCTTTACCCAGATGTAGGTATCTGGAAAATTGGCAATGAGCTGTATTTCGACCGAAAATTCTATGACGGTGTACTTGCC
>JAKFXW010000044.1 GCA_021731185.1 Gallionellaceae bacterium | reverse complement strand
ATGATAAGCAGGTCAGGAATGGCGGTGGAATAACTTTCACGGTTGTACGCCTTCCTTTAGCAAACGTTGTAGATATTGCCCATAACCGCTTTTAGAAAGAGCTTGTGCCAGTTTGGCTAATTGCTCGGCATTGATGAAGCCTTTGCGGTAGGCGATTTCTTCGGGGCAGGCGATCTTCAAGCCTTGGCGATTTTCAATAATTTGGATAAAACTACTGGCTTCATTTAGGCTTTCATGCGTACCCGTATCTAGCCAGGCGTACCCTCGTCCCATGATTTCCACATCAAGCTGACCACGTTCCAGATAAATACTGTTTACATCAGTAATTTCTAATTCTCCCCGAGCAGAGGGTTTAAGACTGGCTGCGATATCGATAACCTGATTATCGTAAAAATAAAGACCCGTGACAGCATAATTGCTCTTGGGGTGTGCTGGTTTTTCTTCGAGACTGGTTGCACGACCTTGTGCATTAAAGGCGACTACGCCGTAACGTTCGGGGTCACGTACTTGATAGGCAAAAACGGTTGCACCGCGCTTATGCGCCATTGCTTGAGCAAGCTGAGTGTGCAGGTCATGACCGTAAAAAATATTATCCCCCAGAATTAAAACACTGTCTGAGTTACCAATAAAATATTTGCCAATAATAAAAGCCTGCGCTAAACCATCCGGGCTGGCTTGCACGGCATATTGCAGATTGATGCCCCATTCATGGCCATCACCGAGCAGTTGCTCAAAGCGCGGCGTGTCCTGCGGGGTAGAAATAATGAGAATGTCGCAAACACCCGCCAGCATCAAGGTACTAAGCGGATAGTAGATCATGGGTTTGTCGTAAATGGGGAGCAGTTGCTTGGACACTGCTTTGGTTATCGGATAAAGCCGTGTGCCGGAACCGCCTGCGAGAATGATGCCTTTACGTTGTTGCGTTATTTGTTGTGTCATGGCTGTGCCTTGTAGTGTTGCTCAATCCAGTTTTTATACGCGCCACTGGTGACGTTGCTAACCCAATCCTGATTAGCCAGATACCACGCTATTGTTTTACGAATACCTGAATCAAAAGTTTCAATAGGTTTCCAGCCCAGCTCACGCGCTATTTTACTTGCATCGATCGCGTAGCGGCGATCATGCCCGGGACGGTCAGTCACATAGGTGATCTGCTCGTTATAACTTTTTCCATCCGCTCTTGTGTGGAGTTGGTCGAGTAATGTGCAAATGATACGGACAATTTCAATATTCGGTTTTTCATTCCAACCGCCGATGTTGTATACCTCGCCCACTGTGCCAGCATCCAGCACACGACGAATTGCACTGCAATGATCTTTGACATAGAGCCAGTCGCGTATCTGTTGTCCGTCACCATACACGGGGAGCGGCTTGCCAGCGAGCGCGTTGACTATCATAAGCGGAATGAGTTTTTCCGGGAAATGATGAGGGCCGTAATTATTGGAACAATTGGTAGTGAGTACGGGCAATCCGTAAGTGTGGTGATAAGCGCGCACTAAATGATCGCTGGCTGCCTTGCTGGCCGAGTAGGGGCTGTTTGGTTGATAAGGATGCGCTTCGGTAAAGGCTGGTTCGTTTTTCGTTAGCGAGCCATATACTTCATCGGTCGAGACGTGCAAAAAACGGAATGTTGTTTGGGCATCGACGTGCAGATTATCCCAGTAGGTACGCACGGCTTCCAGCAAGTGAAAGGTACTGACTATGTTGGTTTGAATGAAATCCGCAGGGCCATGAATAGAGCGATCGACATGGCTTTCAGCAGCAAAATTGATAATGGCGCGAGGTTGGTGCTGTTGGAGCAGGCTGGCTATCAGCGTGGAATCACCGATGTTGCCCTGTACAAAGATATGTCGTGTATCGCCCAGCAATGAAGTTAGATTTTCGAGATTACCCGCATACGTGAGTAAATCGAGGTTGATCACTGCTTCGTCGGATTGTGCTAACCAATCTAATACAAAATTTGAGCCGATAAAACCCGCGCCGCCTGTTACTAAAATCATGCTACATATCCCCAGAGTTTAATTTTTGGCCCAGCCATACTTGCCGGATATTATCGGGAATTTAATTACGATTTGTTAAACTGAGAAAGACGAGCCACAGCCACAGGTTGATGTAGCAGTAGGGTTCTTGATGACAAACTGTGAACCTTCCAATCCGTCTTGATAATCGATTTCTGCACCTACCAGATATTGAAAGCTCATGGGGTCAATTAATAATTGCACACCGTTTTTATCCAGCACGGTGTCGTCCTCGTTCACTTCTTCGTCAAAAGTAAAGCCATACTGGAAGCCAGAGCAACCACCGCCGCTGACGAATACGCGCAACTTCAAATTAGCGTTACCCTCATCTTCGATAAGCTGCTTTACTTTATCTGCCGCGCTGCTGGTAAACAGCACATTGTCCCCTTGTGGGGCGGGGTCTTGAATTTCAGTTATTGCATTCATGTTGGAATCTCCTTAAATATTTATGTGCTTTTTGCCTCGACACTGCTAATCTTAAATGTAACTACTTTGTCGGACGCGCTTTCGGTCTGATAAATAAATCGACCATCAGCAATCGCGCCCAGTTGCAACTCTAGAGTCTTGTAATGCACATCACCTGTGATTCGAGCCTTGCTTTGCAGTTCCATATATTCTTCGGCGCGCACTGTGCCGTTGACCATGCCGTTTACGACCAGATGTGTCACACTGATATCGCCATCAATTCGTCCATGTTCGCTCAGTACGAGCGTGCTCGGCTCGCCCGGTTTGGCGGTGACGTTGCCGTAAATTTCGCCATCTACACGCAAGCCACCACTAAATGCTAAATCCCCCGTTATCTTAGCTGCTGAGCCAATAAGCGAGTCGATACGTTCTTGTGGTTTGCTATGTTTCTTTTTAAACATATTTTATCCTCTGATGAGTTACGCTGCTAGTGGTGTCAACTTCTCAAGCTCGCTAGAGCTTAGCGAATTGCCTACCTTTAGTGCTAATTATGCCACTGAGCCCCACAAGGGGACAATGTGTTGTTTACTGGTAATTAAGACAGCGTCACACTCCGTTTTATTTTTGGCTCATTCACACCTTGTTTGTAAATCCGCACTTCTACACTCTCGATTGATGCACCGGGTTGTATCCTGAAACTACGTTCAATGCGCTGGTAATATTTGAAATTCAATTGATAGACCATATTGTCCAAAGGACGCTCCATGTCATCAATCTTTCGCTCTTCATCTGCGGTGGGCAAATTTTCTTGCGGGAATATCAGCACGGATTGGTTATCGCCTTGACGGATGTTCACTAATAATTGAAATTTCCCTTGAAATGCCGGCATCCGTTTTTGCCCGCCTTGCACCAGGAACAGGCGGTAGCGATACTCATCGGGCAAGGTGTCGCGCTCCACTTTAAAGTATTGGATGGTCAGTTTTCCGTCGCGCGTGCCAGGCACAGTCAAGGTTTGGAAGAGCGTTAAGTCTTCGTTAAGGCGCACATTTTCCTCGTTTACATTTTTAACCTGTTTCATCAATTCTGCATTGGTCGCGCGTTCCATCTGAACCTGCCGTTCAAACGAGGCGACCTCACTGGAGAGTTGGGCGATCTCGGCCAGATGTATTTCAGCTTGATCGCGTCGTTGCGCTAATTCTATTTCCGCTTGCTGCCGATTAAATCCCGCCGATTCTAAGCCTGAAATATATGACCACCAGCTGATTCCTCCCATAGTCAGCACAAAAAGCAATGTCCATATTACCCTTATATACCAAGGTGTCTGTGGCTTCACCAACAAGTTTCGCCTAGAGGTGTTTATCCTGCGCTCAATTTGTCGGAAGTATTTGGGGCGTTCCATCTGTTCGATTTTAAGGAAGCAAGGGGACGTTAGTAAGCGCGGTGGTCTCGGGCAAGCCAAACATAATGTTCATGTTCTGCACTGCTTGTCCTGCTGCACCCTTCACCAAGTTATCAATCACTGACAAAATCACCAGCACATTACCTTGCTGCGGACGATGCAACGCAATGCGGCAAACATTTGCGCCGCGCACCGAGCGTGTTTCTGGGTGGCTGCCAGCAGGCATGACATCCACAAACGGTTCATCCTTGTAACGCAGCTCGTACAAGGCTTGCAACTCCGCCTCACGCTCAATGTGCGCGTACAGAGTAGCATGTATACCCCGTATCATCGGTGTCAAGTGCGGTACAAAAGTTAAGCCCACATCATGTCCTGCAGCACGCGCTAATCCTTGTTTAATCTCGGGCAAGTGACGATGTCCCGCAACATTATAAGCCTTGAAGTTATCGCCAGCCTCCGCTAAAAGCGCACCTATTTCCGCGCGCCGCCCAGCACCCGATACGCCGGATTTGGCATCCGCTATAAGATTATTACGGTCAACCAAACCGGCCTCCAGTAATGGAATAAAACCTAATTGCACCGCAGTGGGATAACAGCCGGGGTTGGCAACCAAACGTGCCTGACGAATTTCTGCACGGTTTACCTCAGGCAAGCCATAGACGGCTTGTTCAATTAATTGCGGGCAGGCGTGTTTCATACCATACCATTTTTCCCAAAGTGCCACATCTTGAATGCGGAAATCAGCCGCCAGATCAATCACCCGCACTCCCGCCTTCAATAATGCGGGGGCTTCCTGCATTGCTATGCCGTTGGGCGTAGCGAAAAATACTAAATCACAGTCCGACAACTGAGCTTGGTCAGGATGCGTAAAGGCCAACTCCACGTATCCACGCAAACTAGGAAACATCTGGCTAACGGGCATGCCCGCATCAGAACGGGAAGTAATGACGCGCAAGTCCACCTTCGGATGCAGTGCCAGCAAACGCAGCAGCTCAACGCCGGTGTAACCTGTGCCTCCTACGATCCCTACTTTAATCATTTTTGTCTCTGTTCATCTTGCCGGATAATCGTTGCCGGATAATCGTTGCTGGATAATAGTTGCTGGAAATCAGTCTGGCTCGAAACGACAAGCCACACATCCCACAAGGGGACAATGTTGTTGCGAATCATACAATGAAAAAACCGCCCGAAGGCGGCTTTTTCCCAAAGGCAGTTTTTTAAAGTCCGCCGCCCCACAGGGGGACAATGAAACAGCTTAACGCTTGGAGAACTGCTTGCGGCGACGCGCTTTGCGTAAGCCCACTTTTTTACGTTCAACTTCACGTGCATCACGCGTAACCAACCCGGCTTTTCTAAGCACAGGGCGCAATGTTTCATCAAAGTCAATTAGCGCACGGGTAATGCCATGTCGTACTGCACCTGCCTGACCAGACTCGCCACCGCCAAACACGTTAACCATGATGTCAAATTTAGTCAGTGTATCTGTTAATTCCAGCGGCTGACGCACCACCATGCGACCCGTTTCGCGTGAGAAAAATATATCCAGTGGCTTATCGTTCACTACGATAGCGCCTTTGCCAGGCTTGATAAACACACGCGCAACGGCACTTTTGCGACGACCAGTTCCATAATTGTAAGTTACGCTCATAATCAGGCTTTCAATAAATCAATCGGTTTCGGCTGTTGTGCAGCATGGGGGTGAGTCGCACCACCGTACACTTTCAATTTGCTCAGCATGGCATACCCCAACGGGCCTTTTGGCAACATGCCTTTAACTGCTTTTTGCAACACACGCTCAGGAAAGCGTTTTTGTAGCTTGGCGAAATTGGTTGTGTAGAGACCACCGGGATAGCCCGTATGACGATGATATACCTTGTTCTCGGCCTTTTTTCCAGTTACGCGTAATTTTTGTGCATTAACTACTACAATAAAGTCACCCGTATCAACGTGCGGGGTGTAAATCACCTTGTGTTTGCCGCGCAGGCGCGCCGCAATCTGGCTGGCCAAGCGTCCCAGTGTTTTTTCAGCAGCATCGACCAGATACCAGTCGTGTTGCACTTCATGAGGTTTTGCGGAAAAAGTTTTCATAGCACTTCCAATACAGATAAAATGCGCTCCCCAATCAAGCGAAATGCAGACATGGGCGCACTGCAAAAAAGGGCGCATTCTATGCCAGCCTACCGCACCCTGTCAAACATACCTGAAGTACATCTCAAAAACCTGAGGCGATGATGATTGTTTCCAATTACTTGAACCTTATCTAACGCCATGGCATGGTTTTTTACTAATTTACTGAGCGCGTTTTTACTGCCGCCACTGAGCTTCATACTAGCAGGTGTAATCGGCTGCGTGCTATGGAATCGTCATGCAAAATTGGCGCGCGCATTGGTCGCGGTATCTTTAGCATTGCTGTGGATAAGCTCCACCCCCTATTTTTCTGATAGCGCATTACGGTTACTAGAAACGTCACCGCCAGTATTGACCCGCATTGAAATTGCAAAAAGGCAAAAAGGTGAAGCCGAGGCCATAATCATTTTGGGTGCGGGGACTTATTTTTCCCCACCCGAATATCAAAGCATTGATACAGTCGGCACAGGGACTTTGGTGCGCTTGCGCTATGGTGCAAAATTGCAGCGCGAAACGCAGTTGCCCATACTGGTAAGTGGCGGAAATCCATTAGGCAATGCTATCTCCGAAGGGCAGCAAATGCAGAGCGTGTTGCAACAAGAATTTCAAGTGCCCGTGCGTTGGGTAGAAAGTTCATCAAACAACACGCTTGAAAATGCGCACAACAGTTATGCGATGTTACACACGCTGGGCATTAAACGCATTTATTTGGTAACTCATGCCTGGCACATGCCGCGTGCTAAGCAAGCATTTCAAGCTGCTGGGTTTGAGGTGATCCCTGCACCCACCGCTTATACCACGCGCTATCGCACCGACCTGCTGAGCTTTGTTCCGAACGCGGACGGATTGCGGCATAGTCGAATTTTTATACGTGAAGTGATAGGAATATTGTGGTATCGCTTAAAATCCTGACGTGGCGAATATATCCCACATCCCACAAGGGGACAATGAGGGGACAATGTAAATTTTTGGATGAGGTAAATATTAATGAAAGCACGAATCAAATGGGTAGAACAGGTTTCATTTCTGGGTGAAACAGAAAGCGGACATTCGGTGTTGATGGATGGGCCGCCCAGCGGTGGCGGGCGTAATTTAGGACCGCGACCAATGGAGATGGTATTGCTCGGCACGGGCGGGTGCACGGCTTATGATGTGATCCACATTCTCAAAAAAAGTCGGCAGCAAGTAACCGATTGTGTGCTTGAAATTATTTCAGAACGCGCAGCAGAAGATCCCAAAGTATTTACCAAAATACATTTTCATTTTGTCGTCACAGGTAAAGACCTTAAGCCCGAGCAAGTCGAACGCGCTATTCATTTATCCGCAGAAAAATACTGCTCGGCTTCGATCATGCTCGGCAAAATGGCGGACATCACACATGATTTTGAGGTGGTGGTGTCAACTTCTCAAGCTCGCCAGAGCTGAGAGAATTGCCTACCTTTGGTGCAGGAGTAGCATTATTCCAATTTTAATTTACCAAGCCCTTAATCTTGCTCCCTCATCCCAACCCTTGTGTCAATTCCGCATCCGGCTTGCCAGATAGCGGATTGCCTGCCTTTGGTGCTCCCGGAGGGAGAAGGACTTTGCATCCCTCTCCCTCCGGGAGAGGGAAAAAGGGTGAGGGAACAATCTGACATTATTAAATTAGAAATGGAATTACAATTAACACTGTTTCTAATGAGAATTGGAATTAGGCCCAATACGAAGACCCCGTCATTACTTTGGCACTGGCCTGCATCGCTAATTTCAAAGGTTTCGGCAAATCCACCCCGCCTAACTTTTGCGCCATCTCCGCGTGGCTGGTTTCGTCCGCAATCATCTGCGCGACCACTGCACGGCTCTTGGTATCTTGCTCGGGCAACTTTTGCAGGTGTCCCTGCAAATGTCCGCCGACTTGCCGCTCAGTCTCAGCTAAAAATCCCAAATTCCATTTATCTCCCAGCAATCCCGCCAATGCACCAATAGCCAGCGAGCCGCTATACCACAGTGGATTAAACACGCTAACATGACCGCCGAGTTCATGCACGCGCTGCGCTGTCCACGCCAGATGATCGGTCTCTTCCTGCGCTGCCTGGTGCAACTTTTTTTGCACAGCAGGGTCGCGTGCAGTCAATGCCTGCCCTTGATATAAGGCCTGCGCGCTGATTTCGCCGCTGTGATTGACGCGCATTAAAGCAATGGAAAGTTTTTTTTCGTCCTCTGCCATAGCTGCATTTGAAATATGAGCGTCCGGGTGTGGCCGCGTGCTGCGTGCACTGCCGAACAATGTTCGCAGACCTTTATCAAACTCAATAATTAAATGATCCAGATTCAGCATGGCACGCACTCCAATAAGATAGAAAAATGTAAGTTTCAATTTAACCTGAAATTTTCCACAAATGAAAGCAGCTACAATGCCGCTCATTAAATTTACAATATTTCACGATGCAAACAGATGATTTTAATTTCACCCTGCCAGAACATTTAATCGCGCAATTTCCGTCTGCTGAACGCGGGGATAGTCGGTTACTGCACTTGCGAGGCGCACAAATATGGGATCGTCGCTTCAGTGATTTACTCGGCACATTACGCAAAAATGATGTGTTGGTGCTGAACGATACGCGTGTATTAAAGGCGCGCTTGTTTGGTGTAAAAGCCAGTGGGGGACGTGTGGAGGTATTGATTGAGCGACTGCTCGACGCACATCAAGTGCTTGCACAAATACGCGCCAGTCATGCGCCTAAGCCGGGAAGTGAATTGATTTTGGCGGAATGTTTAATTGTAAAAATAGGCGAACGCGTAGGAGAATTTTTTCGCTTACATTTTGAAGGCACAGTCAATGTGGTGGAGCTGTTAGAGCAATATGGTCAACTGCCGTTGCCACCTTATATTACACATACGGCTGACGTAGTAGATGAAGCGCGCTACCAAACAATTTTTGCGCGGCAGCCTGGTGCGGTGGCAGCACCCACAGCCGGACTGCATTTTAATGATGCCATGCTCACCGCTATCAACGATATGGGTGTGCAAATCGCTTATGTGACGCTACATGTTGGCGCGGGCACTTTCCAGCCCGTGCGGGTACAGAATCTGCACGAGCATGTCATGCACAGCGAACAATATGCTATTCCGCAAGCGACGATTGATGCTATACATCAGGCGCAAGAAAACGGAGGGCGTGTGATTGCCGTGGGTACTACCAGCTTACGTGCCCTAGAGAGTGCAGCACAGCACGGCGAGCTCGTTGCTGGTGCAGGGGAAACACGCATTTTTATTACGCCCGGGTACATATTTAAAGTGGTCGACGTGTTACTCACTAATTTTCATTTACCGAAGACAACATTATTAATGCTGGTTTGTGCATTTGGTGGGACGGAGCATTTACTGGAGGCGTATCGTTATGCAGTAGCCAAAAAATATCGTTTCTTTAGCTATGGTGATGCGATGCTGATTGAGCGTCAGCCGTGAAGTATGCGGTTTGTCAGCCTGTCTCCCGCCAGAAACATATTGCACTCCTTCTTCCAATTCTAATTTACTAAGCCTTCAGTCTTGCTCCCTCATCCCAACCCTTCTGATGGAGCAATCTGATATTACTGAATTAGAAAGGGAATAATGATCAACATCAATTATGGAGCAGAGGATACCTTGAAAGTTGAACCTGCCCGTACTTAGGGAAGCACTGATTTAATCCCACATGGCCGCGACATCGGCTTTACGGGATGGAATGCACGGAGCAAGGTGACGCTAAGGGTCGTTCCCTTGGCTAGTCTTGCGACAATGCAGGCCGCCCGTAAAACCATGTCCCGTATGGGTTGCGACCAAATTGCGCGCTCGCTGTGTTGCACCCCTCGCCAGGGAGAATGACCCCTGGCCTTCGGGATGCGCCTTGCGATCATCACAATTTGGTCTGCAACGTGGCTCATGGAGGATTAAATCAGTGCTTCCTTAGTTGCCCCACACTTCGCTGGTCTTCACATAACCCGTTGCACCATCCAGATGACGCACCTTAATCCAGCCAGTGTGGGTATCTTCCAGCCACTCTAATGACACATTTAGTTTTGTTTGAAAAACGATAGCTGCTCCGGCCTCGGGCATTTTTCGTGCCGACACCAGCGCGGCGGTCACTAGCACCATGCGCTTATCACTCAACATGCGCTTTGCCACCCAGCTTAATTTGCCGGAGCTATCACGCACTTTAGCCCATCCATCCAGACTGACCACTTGCTCTAATGGCAGGTAGCGACTGCCTACAAATATTTTTTTTGCTTTAGTTGAAGGCGCGTCATAAAAAATGGCTGGCCCTTCTGCAATCGACATATAGTCTGCTGCAAGTACAAAATTGCTCGCACTAGCCCACAGTGCCGCAATGATGAAGGTTAGCTTGCTCAATGCTTCACGACCTCGTTGACCTCAGCCAATTTTTGTTTTTGGTAAATTGCATCGAAATTAATCGGATTAAGCAACACAGCTGCGAAGCCTGCACGAGAAGATACAGCCGATATGACTTCCCTGAGATATGGGTACAATATATTCGGACACACCACACCCAGCACTGGTGCCATTTCTGCTGGCGGCAGATTGAGTATCCGGAAAATTCCAACTTGTTTGGCTTCGATCAAAAATACGATCTTATTATCTTTGGCTGCCAGCTTGGCAGTGACCGTTGCCATAATCTGCACCTCAAACAATCCTTCTTCAATCTGATTGGCTTGCGAGTGTATCTGCAAATCAATCTGCGGCGGATCGCGCTCCAAAAAAATTGCCGGGGCATGAGGAACTTCCAGTGATATGTCTTTCACATAAAGCTTTTCTATATTAAATACGGGCTGCGACAATGCAGTTGCAGTCGGTGTTGCGTTTGCTTTACTCATTTATTTACTCCCCACTTTGAAATTAAATTACGATATGTCGTTTAGTTATCCGGGGGGTTTATCTGGTCACTCGATCAAGCTTGCAGCAATTTGACCAACTCACCAGCACGATCCAATGCCACCAAATCATCATAACCACCGACATGCCGTTCACCGATATATATTTGCGGCACGGTGCGTCTGCCAGTTTTTTTTATCATAGCTAAACGCAATTCATAATTCGCATCGACTGAAACTTTTTCAATTTCAATGACCCCCCGAGCGTGCAACAGGCCTTCCGCACGAATGCAATAAGGACAAACTGCAGTGGAATACATAATGATTTTTGGCATGACATTTTCCCCTCACATTGTCCCCTTGTGGGATGTGGGCTACGTTCTTTGCTGGATTTTTTAGGTTACCTGATTGAAAATTATTTTTTGACTGACATGGTACTTTTTTGCCAAGCCATCATGCCACCTGACAATTTATACACATCCGAAAATCCCAGCTTTCCTAAACGACCACAGGCCATAGACGAGCGTGCGCCACTGCGACACGTGACAACCATGGGTTGATTGCGATAGCGTTCCAACTCACCGATGCGCTCTTTCAGGGAATCCAGCGGAATATTTTTTGCGTTCAAAATATGGCCAGTTTTAAATTCACTTTCCTCACGCACATCCAGCACTACCGCGTTCTTACGGTTAATCAATTGCAATGCCTCGACACAAGTTACCTCTTTAATGCCGCGTATGCGATTGCCCAAAAATGACCATAACAACATCAGTCCGCTGATTATAGCGGTGCCGATTAACATAATATTTGCTTCAACGAACTGCACTTTCAATCTCCTTGCTTTTTTGGAGCGTGAATTCTAGCAGAGCAGCGAAGTGCGCGGGGTCTTTCTGAGCCAAAATTTGCAGATCTTTTTGTGCCGCCGCCCATTCGTGAGGATAAGACCAGATGGCACGCTCTATTTGCATCTGCGATTCAGACTGTTTGCCCGCCAGAGCCAGCAGCCACGCCTCGCGATACACCAGCGAGGCTATCGGCACAAAACGCATTACGCGCGTATTCAATTCGCGATTGCTTTCCAATTGCTCTGCATTCGGTTCGATCCAGCCACTCGTAAATAATTCCGCATAAGGTTTGAGCAACGATTTGGCTGGCAGGGTCTGTAAAGTCGTGTGAATTTCCTGAACGGTGTTGGTATATTTTGTCGTCACTGCACTTGCCGGATGCGAGCGAAGTGCTAACACATACTCCAGCGCACGATATCCATAAAATAATTGCATAAGTGTGACCACCCCGAATAACAGCGTAGCTATTACTGCTATACGCGCCCCGCTACGCAATTTTATTTGCACCACCCGCTCATCCAGCATCCCCAGAATAATCGCAGCAATGCCAAGAAAATAGGCATACCAAAGAGGATATTCGAGCAAGCTGTGTATGCCCATAACCGACAACGCAGCGTAGCCCCACCAATGATAAATCGTCAATTGCACACGCATGACTTGCCCCAGCCAAGCGAACAGCGTACCAAATAAAATGAGCAATCCCATCGCACCCATTTCAGCGGCAAACTGCATGACGATGTTGTGTGCATTGTTATACAGGCCGTTTATTTGACTGGATTGCAGCTGTGGCAAGAGCAGAAAATGCTGCCAGGCGAATTGCCCGAAACCTGCACCGAGCAGAGGAAAGTCCATAAAAATATGCCAGGATTCGCGCCATAAATAAAGCCTGATTCCACCACTGCCAACTTCTCCTAACAACCTTTGCACCGTCGTAACGCTGCCTGATTCCCCTGCCAGCCACGGCAATTGCACTACCCAGTGCATCAGCGCAAAACCCAATAACAGCAACAGCGCGTAATGCAGCAAAACTTTATCTGCTCGATTTTTACGCTGCCACAAATAAGCCAACACAGCGATAGCAATCAGATATAACCCAGCACTGCGTGACCCGCTCAACACCAGTACAAAAAGCAAGGGGAGCGTGAGCAACAATACCGAGGCTGCGCGCAATATTCTTCTGACCAACAACAGTCCGAGTGAGATCAAGCCCAATGCGATGTAGTGTGCAAAATGATTGGGCTGCGCGATATTGCCGTAAATAGCAGAGGAGGTTTTTGCGGTAACAATCGCATTAAACCAAGTGTCCCAGCGGTAGTGCTGCAAAATTCCCGCAACAGCATTAAGCTCTGCACCTAGTAGCAAAAATGTCGCAAGCACGGTCACTAAAACTGGCAAGCCAATCTCTGTACGTAAACGATGTCCGAGCAACAGCAGTAACCCTGTCCACAGCATATAAAGGCTGAATAATAATGCCTGCTCAAAGTAAACCAACTTACCTAATAGTGCTTGCAGCAGTACCAGCAATAACAACGCAACGGGCAACAATGCAATACGCGGAATAGCCGCTAGTGCCGCAAAGCCTTTGGTTACCAGCAATGGCATGGCACACAGCCCGAGCATGGCTGCGCCCCATTCCTGATAAAACGTGGTTAACGGGTAGGCGTGGTGATAATACAAAAAAGGTAAAACCCACATTAGCCCGACCAAGGTCAAGCTGATGTGGGGATAATTGGGTATACGAAACATTAATTTTTATGCGCCGCAGAGGCGGTATCAGGAATTTTGTGTGTCCGAAGTCACGGTTAAATTTCACGGCATCCTCAAACTAAATCCATGAAGCGTTCGCCGAACAAAATGGAGAATTGGGGTTTAGCGGCATGCCAAGTACCCAGTGATGGGCAGCATCTTCCATTCTTTCATAATATTGTACAAGGCTAGCTTAAAAAACATCTGTATGAATACAGTTTGAACTACATTGTCCCCTTGTGGGATAATTTCAACCTCAAATTACACGCCTCAGGCAGAATCACCCCCCCGTTTGAAGCAGTGCAGCAGTGGGATCAAAAACAACCCCGTATATTTCGATCGGCACAAAACAGCGTTTGGAAAATCGTGGCGTGATTCCGCTACATATTATTGAAGTGCAAGTTGAAGAATATGTTGAAGCGGATGATATTCAACAGTTCGACGATCATTATGGAAAAAATGTTGGACACAATGGCAAATAACTCTGTAGGTAACAAACAAAAAATCGCGTTGATTACTGGTATCACCGGACAAGACGGTGCGTATCTCGCCGAATTTTTATTGAACAAGGGTTATATCGTGCACGGCATTAAGCGCCGCAGCTCCATGTTCAACACCGCACGCATCGACCATCTGTTTCAGGACATTCACGAAAAAAATGTGCGCTTGTTTTTACATCATGGTGACATGACTGACACGTCTTCCTTGACTCGTGTTATTCAGCAAGTGCAGCCCGACGAAATTTATAATCTGGCCGCGCAAAGCCATGTCGCCGTATCGTTTGAAGAGCCGGAATACACTGCCGACTCTGATGGCTTGGGCGCGCTACGAATTCTCGAAGCCATTCGAATTTTGGGAATGGAGAAAAAAACCCACTACTACCAGGCTTCCACTTCTGAGTTATACGGCTTGGTACAGGAAATTCCGCAGAAAGAAACCACGCCATTTTATCCGCGCTCGCCGTATGCGGCAGCCAAACTTTACGCTTACTGGATTACCGTCAATTACCGTGAGGCTTACGGTATATACGCCTGCAACGGAATTTTATTTAATCACGAATCGCCGATACGTGGCGAGACCTTTGTTACGCGCAAAATTACCCGTGCGCTGGCGCGCATCAAGCTTGGTCTGCAAGAATGTCTCTATCTCGGCAACCTCGATGCCAAGCGCGATTGGGGGCATGCACGAGATTTTGTCGAAGCCATGTGGCTAATGTTACAGCAGGAAAAACCGGAAGATTTTGTAATCGCCACTGGCGTGCAATACAGCGTGCGGGATTTTTTAAATGCGGTTGCCAAAGAATTAAATATCGCGCTGACTTGGAGCGGCAAGGGCATTGATGAAAAAGCCACCGACAGC
This sequence comes from Gallionellaceae bacterium, assembly GCA_021731185.1. Taxonomy (GTDB): domain Bacteria; phylum Pseudomonadota; class Gammaproteobacteria; order Burkholderiales; family Gallionellaceae; genus Nitrotoga. Next base: position 394 of record JAKFXW010000044.1, on the reverse strand, counting down.
GAGGGCAAAGTGCGTATAGCGATTGATCCCCGGTACTTCCGTCCCACAGAAGTGGAAAGTTTGTTGGGTGATGCAAGCAAAGCCAAACAAAAATTGGGCTGGACACCCGCCACCAATTTTGATGCTTTAGTTAAAGAAATGACTGCCGCTGATTTGCGCGGAGCCGAGCAAATATTGCTCGCGCAAAAACACGGTTACCACTCGGCTGCGCCAAAAGAATAGCTGTAAACAAAAATGGAAAAGTTTGCAGGGATTTGATATGAGCTTTATGGTGAAAATCGAAAACCTGAAGGAATCCATCATTGAGATAAGAGGGCAAAGTGTTTTGCTCGATAGTGATGTTGCAGAAATCTATGGGGTCGAGACCAAGAGAATCAATGAGGCGGTGAAAAAC
>JAKFXW010000052.1 GCA_021731185.1 Gallionellaceae bacterium | reverse complement strand
AGCGTGTCGCGCCCGTCCCCTATTATTGTAGAGCATCCGGGGTGAGAGAGGGAGCTACAACGGGATCATCGAATTAGTATTCTTGATTGAAATTGTAGAGCATCCGGGGTGAGAGAGGGAGCTACAACGCTCAAACGTTGTATCCGCTTTGATCTGCCATTGTAGAGCATCCGGGGTGAGAGAGGGAGCTACAACGCTGGCACGGACGACCCCACAAGGGGGTCATCCATCCAGCGTTATCGCTTCGCGATGTTTAGCAAAATATGGCTGTTCATTTCTCAGTGCGCCTTATCTCGATGGAAACTCCGTGAGGGTCAGGTCTATATTTGCAGCATGATGGGTTTCGCTGGTGTCGTGAGGTGCAATTACAAAAGTGTAGGAGCTACAAATCTAGCTTTGCTAGCATAGCCAAGCCAAAATACTACAGTACGCAAACTATACTGCCTTTTTCATGGACAGATCGGCTCGTTTGCTTACGTGCGTTTTACGCTATGTATCGCTTCGGTGTACAATTTTAGCTGGAAATTTGGAGGTTGATATGACACACCAGTTTGATGTGATTGTTGAAAAAGATTCAGCAGGGTACTTTGTTGCCTCGGTTCCAGCCCTGCCAGGCTGCCACACGCAGGCAAAATCACTGGATGATTTAATGGAGCGCATCCGCGAGGCCATTGAGCTTTGCCTTGAAGTTCAGGGTGACGTAGTGGAGCCACTCGATTTTGTTGGAGTCCAACGTATTTCAGTTGCGGTATGACGATTCTTCCCAGCCTGACTGGCAAGAAAGCATTGTCGGCCTTAAAGAAGGCTGGTATTTGAAATACTTCGCGTAAAGGGCAGCCATCATTTTCTGCATCACCCAGACGGTCATATGACAGTAGTGCCAGTTCACTCTGGCGAAACTCTTGGGCCGGGGTTACTCGCCAAAATTTTGCGCGATTGCGACTTGAATCGTGAGCAATTTCAAAAGCTCCTTTAGTGCAGTAAAGGAGGCGGGTCAGGCTTGTGTAATTGCATCAGATGCCAGCAAGATTATGGTTCCAGTCACAACGCCCCTAGAGATATAATCAAGCCTAATTACGCAAAGTATGGCTGTTCATTTCTCCGTGTGCTTTAACTTCATTATTTTTCTTCCGCTCTTAATTTCCACTGCATTGCCTGCTACCCACTCGAGCTGTTTGATAAAGTATGCTGATCATTTTAGTATGTTTGCTAAATACTTAGGCGTAGCAATATTTTATTGGTCAGGTCAATTTAAGAGTTTAACGAATGAAAACTGTTTTAATTACTGGCGCCAATCGTGGCATTGGTTTGGAATTTGCGCGGCAATATGCCGCAGATGGCTGGACTGTGTTGGCATGTTGTCAACTCCTGTGCAGTCACAACAGGGGGCTGCACTGGTAGCTGCCAAGCTGCATTGTAGCGCATCCGGGGTGAGAGACTCCGACTCCGACTCCGAGCACCATCAGTACCTCTCCCCGCTTACACAAACATATTTGCGTTCATCCACCACATCTATCGGTGTAATATATTGCTTCACCGTTGATAAATTTAAGCATCGTCGGCAACCCTCACCGAATAGAAGGAGTCGATCATTCCTCGCACTATTTCAGTAAAAATCACACTCACCCTCGCTGTCTTGCTACTGATAGGTATTGCAGTGTGGGCACTGACACGCCCTAAGCCGATAGAGGTGAGCCTTGCCACCGTCGATCATGGTTTGGTTGAGTCGACCGTAGTCAACACGCGCGCAGGCACGGTGGAAGCCTGTCGCCGAGCAAAGTTAGCATTGCCCATGGGTGGGCAAATTTCACATATATGGGTCAAGGAAGGGGATCGCGTCAAGGCTGGGCAAAAGCTATTGGCATTGTGGAATCGCGATTTTTTCGCGCAGGCTGAACTTGCGCGCAACCAGTCCACAACGGTCAAAGAGCATCAACATCAAGCCTGCATACTCGCAGAGAATGCGCACAGCGAAGCCAGGAGAACCGAAAAACTTGCCGCCACAGGCTTCATCAGTCCGCAACGCGTTGATGAATTACGCGCCAAAGCCAACGCCCAACAAGCCGCGTGTAATGCATCCATCGCCGATGTAAAGCGCTCGCAAAGCCAGATCAGCGTGGCGCAAGCGGGGCTGGATCGCACTATTTTAACTGCGCCCTTTGCCGGAGTGGTCGCGCGGGTCACTGGCGAAGTGGGCGAATTCACCACACCCTCTCCGCCTGGCATTCCCACACCACCAGCAGTTGATCTGATCGATGATAGTTGCCTGTACGTAACCGCGCCGATGGATGAAATCGATGCGCCTAAAATTAAACCCGGCATGCTGGCGCGCATCGCGCTCGATGCCCTGCCCGGAAAATCGTTTGCTGGCAAGGTTAAGCGCATCGCACCTTATGTAACAGAAATAGAGAAGCAGGCTCGCACTGTAGATGTCGAAGTGGAATTCAGCACGCTGACCGACGTTCCCAAAAATCTGCTGGCAGGTTACAGCGCCGATGTGGAGATTATTCTGGAGTCTCGTGACTCGGCTTTGCGTTTGCCTACACAGGCGATACAAGAAGGCAGCAAAGTATTGACGCTGGCGGCTGATGGCGACAAGCTGCTCGAAAAAACTTTCACTCCCGGCCTGTCCAACTGGGCTTACACCGAAATCCGCGAAGGGCTGAAGCTTGGCGAACAGGTGGTCAAGAGCTTTGAAAATGAGGCCATTAAGGCAGGTGTTGCCGCCCAAGCCAAGGTCAAATAGGAAATCACACACATGATCGCCCTCACTGCCATCTCTCGCATCTTCACCATGGGAGATCAGGAAGTGCGAGCGCTCAACAACATCAATCTCACCATTGCGCCCGGCGCATATGTGTCGGTGATGGGGCCATCGGGTTCGGGCAAATCGACACTGTTGAATTTAATCGGTCTGCTCGATCAACCTACCAGCGGCACTTACCTGCTGGAAAATATTGATGTCACCTCGCTCTCAGAAACCGATCAGGCACGGGTTAGACGCGAACGCATCGGTTTTATTTTTCAATCTTTTCACCTGATTCCACGCCTCACTGCTGCTGAAAATATCGAGTTGCCGCTCATTCTCGACGGCATCCCCAGTGCCGAGCGTAAAAAAAGAGTGCAGGCGATATTGCAACAAACCAATTTGCTTGAACGCGCCGATCATCGACCATCCGAACTTTCTGGCGGACAGCGGCAACGCGTCGCCATTGCCCGCGCCACCATCCTCAATCCGGCAGTGCTGCTGGCGGATGAACCCACAGGCAACCTCGATCACAAAACTGGCGCGGAAGTGATCGCCCTGCTGGAAAATCTGCATCATCAGGGCACCACCATCATCACCGTCACGCATGATCGCGAAATTGGCGCGCGCGCGCACCGAAAAATTCAAATGCGCGACGGGGAGGTGGTGAGCGATGACTAGGCAGGACGCATTCATCCTCTCCTTCCGCACCGTGGTCAGTTATCGTCTGCGTGCAATTTTGATATTGCTGGCAATGGCGCTGGGCGTGGCAGCGGTGGTGGTGTTAACCGCGCTGGGCGAAGGCGCGCGCCGTTTTGTAATGAATCAATTTGCCGCACTGGGCACCAATCTCATCATCATCATACCGGGACGTTCAGAAACGGCTGGTGGATTTATAGGCGCACTGGTTGGCGAAACGCCACGCGATCTCACGCTTGATGATGCCGCCAGTTTGACTGCCCTGCCCGGCGTGCGCCGCTTTGCGCCACTCAATGTCGGCCTTTCCGAAATCAGCGCGGGCGGCCTGTTGCGCGAAGTAACATTGGCGGGCAGCACTGCCAGTTTGATCGCCATACGTAGAATGCGTTTAGCGCAAGGTTCATTCACCGCTGACAACGGCCCCAATCCCGCCGAGGCTGTGCTGGGCGCAAAGATTGCCCATGAATTATTTCCACAAGGCAATGCACTCGGCCAGCGCATTCGACTGGGCGATCGTCGCTTTCGCGTGGCAGGCATTTTTGCAATGCAGGGTGAAAGCATGGGCATCAACACCGACGAACTTGTGCTCATTCCTATCGATCATGCACAGGCATTGTTCAACACGCAATCGCTGTTTCGCATCATGGTCGAGGCTGAAAGTCGTAGTGCCATTGAGCCAACCAAAAAGGTTATCCGCGCTGCACTCAAGCTGCGACACGACGGCGAAGAAGATGTCACCATCATCGGGCAAGATGCCATATTGGCAACCTTCGATAAAATTTTGCGCGCACTCACATTGGCAGTATCCGGCATTGCCGCAATCAGCCTGGCGGTAGCGGGCATACTGGTAATGAACGTGATGCTGGTAGCAGTCAGCCAGCGCACCACCGAAATCGGTTTGCTCAAAGCCATCGGCGCAACGCATACCGACATACGCAATTTATTTTTGCTGGAAACCCTGTGGCTGGCCGTAGCCGGTGCCGTCGTCGGCATAATTCTGGGCTATCTGGGCAGCCTCGGATTACGCCTCGCCTATCCGCAACTCCCCGCCTATCCGCCCATTTGGGCGAGCCTTGCAGCAATCGCCACCGCGCTGGTTACCGGCATCGCCGCCAGCATCCTGCCTGCCAGCAAAGCGGCACGGCTCAATCCGGTGTTGGCGTTGTCGCGCAGATAATGTTCATATGAAATTAGCCGACAGCTTTCGATTTTCCTGGCGCGCCCTCACCGCACATAAAACGCGCACCGCACTCTCGGCAGGCGGCATCGCGGTTGGCATTGCCGCAGTCATTTTATTAACGGCAATCGGCGAAGGCATCCATCAATTTGTGCTGACCGAGTTCTCGCAATTCGGCACCAACATCATCAACATCAGTCCCGGTAAAGCACGAACACGGGGTGGCTCACTCGGCGCAATCGGCACCACTCGTCCACTCACGCTGGATGATGTGGAGGCACTCCGTGCCGTGCCGAATGCGCTCTACATCAACGGCGGAGTCACTGGCAATTCCGAAATACGGGTCGGCAATAAAAGCCGCCGCGTCATAGTGCTGGGTGAAGGTGCAGATTTTGCGCGCGCCTTCAGTATGCGTCTGGCGACAGGCAGCTTCCTGCCCGCAGACAGCGCAGCATCTGCGCGTGCGTTTGCCGTACTTGGATCAAAAGCACGGCAGGAATTATTTGGCGCAGAAAATCCATTGGGCGCAGTCATTCAAATCGGCCACAATCGCTTTCGCGTCATCGGCGTGATGGCTTCAAAAGGGCAAACGCTCGGACTTGATCTGGACGATACCGTATACATCCCCACCGCACGCGCGCTGGAATTATTCAACCGCGCAGGCGTGATGGAAGCGCACGTGATCTACCGCCCCGGCACCCCGGTAAAAACCGTTGTGGAAAATATTAAACGCATACTATTGGCGCGACATGGCCGCGAAGATTTTTCCATCACCCCGCAACAGCAAATGCTCTCCACCCTATCCACCGTGCTGGATGTACTCACCTTCGCAGTCGCCGCGCTCGGCGGCATTTCGCTGCTGGTCGGCACGGTCGGCATCATCACCCTGATGCACATTTCCGTAAACGAACGCGTAGCAGAAATTGGTTTGTTAAAAGCGCTGGGTACCACGCGCGCGGGTATACGCACTTTATTCTTGATCGAGTCCGCCGGATTATCCCTATTGGGTGGCACAGTGGGATTGTCAGTCGGCGGATTGATTGCCTGGCTGCTGCAGGCCCTGTTCCCAGCACTGCCCGTGCAAGTGCCGTGGAACTACGTGAGTGGCGCGCTGCTCATTTCCATGTTGATTGGGTTGGGTGCGGGCGTAGTACCCGCATGGATGGCAGCGAAATTGGATCCGGTGAATGCGTTAAGAACCGAGTGATTGCCATGAGGGTGAAGCATTGCGAGTCCAGAAGATGTTGCGGAAAAAAGTGACCTGTCCCCAACCAGTATCAGCCGGTCTGAATATAAAGTACAATCATCGCGCAAGATAATTTTACAGAATAAATAAGGGGCTGCCATGCAATTTTCTAAAGGAATGTTAGTTATCACTGTCATGTTGCCGTTAATAGCCGTGTTGAGTGGGTGCGCCAGTAGATTGATTGGAGAACACGAAGGGGCAGAGAGAGTTTCTCTGGCCGAGGCAAATCAAATTGGTGGCTGTAGTTTAAAAGGAAAAAGAACTGTCAGCGTTCTTGCCAAAGTTGGATTTATCAATCGTAATGCCGAAGAGGTGGAAGCTAATTTGTACCAGATGGCACGCAATGCTGCTGTAGATGTTGGTGCAGATACGGTTGTGAAGGGTGAGTCGCAAGAGTTCGGTAAGCGCACTTTTGAAATGTACAAATGCCGACCTTGATCTAGAGTCATTGCGTGAATACTGAATCTCGGCTTGTGGCATCTGTTGCCCCTAAGCTAGGCTGATTGCTGTCAGTACCGAAGTAAATTACTTGATCACTACACGTTACCCCCAAATAGATGCAGCCTTTAATCTGTTAGACACGAAATCACTCGCCATTTTTTTTGACTCTTCAATTTGTTTAGGTGTCATCATGCCTGCCACAATATCACGCGCTTCAATTGCAGAGGCATCTCCAGTAGTTGCGGCAAGATTGAACCATAAGTGCGCTTGTGCATAATCCTGAGGAACACCTTGTCCGTTTTCAAACATTACCCCAAGGTTGAATTGCGCATCGACATTACCCTGCAGTGCCGCTAGTCGATACCACTTCTCTGCCTCAGTATAATCCTGAGGAACACCTTGTCCGTCTTCATACATTACCCCAAGGTTGAATTGTGCATTGGCATGCCCTTGCAGTGCTGCCAGCCGATACCAACTCTCTGCCTCAGCATAATCTTGAGGAGCACCTTCCCCGTTGCTATACACCTCCCCAAGGTTGAATTGGGCATCGGCATGCCCTTGCTGTGCTGCATTTATAAATAATGGTAATGCAGTTTTATAGTCTTGCTTTTGATAGGCGGATACAGCATCTTTAAACTCATCGTGCGTCGTCATATGCCACCCCAAGGTTGAATTGCACATCGGCATGCCCTTGCTGTGCTGCATTTATAAATAATGGCAATGCAATTTTAAAGACATGCTTTTGGTAGGCGGATACAGTATCTTTAAACCTTTCAGCCCACACGAGGGTGTTGCTCACAACTGAGAACATTAATGCTAAAAGTATTTTTTTCATTTTCTCTCCATCATTATTTTTTAGTAACTACTAATAGCGAACAACGGCTTTGATTATGTATGTTTGGTTTTAATTTAACAAGTGAATGAGGTATCTTGAGAGAAATAGATATGATCGTTTTGATAAACTCAAAGCGGAGGTATAAAATGAAACAACGAATTTCCAATGCGATTTACAACGTAGAATTTAGGGAATAATTAAAGAAATAATTTAGTGAATAAGCTGTCAAACGAGCGTAGTGGTCAAGTAGTTTGAGATACCTTGAATTACCCCGGAATTGCCGGTGGGTTCAATTCTTGAGGACGACTTTCAATATGGCCCGAAATGTGAAAAAATAGCACGACATATAACTTTACCGGATGGGTGGCGAAGATGGTTGACCGTGATGGTTACCGCCCCAATGTCGGCATTATTCTGACTAACGCTAGAAATCAGGTCTTTTGGGGCAAGCGCGTACGACAAGATTCATGGCAATTCCCGCAGGGTGGCATTCAATATGGCGAAACGCCCGAGCAGGCCATGTACCGGGAATTACAGGAGGAGGTTGGCCTGTTGTCTTCACATGTGCAGATGCTTGGGCGGACGCGAGAATGGATGCGCTATGAAGTTCCTGGACACTGGGTTAAGCGTGAACACAGGGGCAGTTACAAGGGGCAGAAGCAGATTTGGTTTTTGCTGCGCTTGGTTGGCCGAGATTGCGATGTGAGTTTGCGCGCATCGGAACATCCTGAATTTGATGCCTGGCGCTGGAATAATTATTGGGTTGACATGGATGGTGTGATTGAATTCAAGCGTGATGTTTATCGCTTGGCATTGAATGAGCTTGTTCGATATTTACCGCAAATCAAAACTCCGTTTCGCCCTGTGAATAAGTCCCACAAGGGGACAATGTAAAGTTTTCGTCGGGCCTTAATCTGGCTTTCTCAAGTATATTAATTTTTTCTGAAGCCTTCATCCTGAAAATTGCAGTTGACTGTCGCCTATTGTTGGTAAGTGCAATAGGCTATTGTTAGTTTGTTTAAGCAATCAGTTCGGCATTGTTTTTTTATTAGGTAAGCTATCTATGCGTTATTTTGGAATTTCGTTTTTGGTTTTAATCGTGGGTATGGTTGTTGCAGTCTGGTGGGGCTATAGTCGAGGAGGTATGCCAGCTGCATTACAGGCATTATGGATCGTAACTATATTAATAATACTTGAAGTGTCGCTGTCATTTGATAATGCAGTGGTCAACGCATCTGTACTTAAAACATGGAATAAATTCTGGCAAGACCTGTTTCTGACACTTGGTATGCTCATCGCTGTATTTGGTATGCGCCTGCTTTTCCCGCTCTTGATTGTTGCATTTGCGGCAGATCTCAGTTTGTTAGAGGTGTGGCATCTAGGTTTAAACAATCCAGATGAATATTCCCGACACCTGATTAATCATCATGCCGAAGTGGCGGCATTTGGTGGAATATTTTTATTGTTGGTATTTTTGAATTTCTTATTAGATGAAAGCAAAAAATTGCACTGGTTAGGGCATTGGGAAGCAAAAATAGCGTCCTTTGGAAAATTAAGCTCTATCTCCGTGATGGTCGCCATTGCTGCCTTGATGCTGAGCTTGACTATGGTAGAGGAAAGCAGGAAATTTGCCGTGCTGGTAGCCGGGCTGTGGGGCATACTGATTTATGTGGGCGTGAATTTATTAAGTGATCTGCTGGAAAAAGAAGAAGATGATCTAAAAATTGCTGAAGTCATTAAACGTGGCGGTATAGGCGGGTTTCTTTATTTAGAAGTGCTGGATGCGTCCTTTTCTTTTGATGGTGTCATTGGTGCTTTTGCTATCACCAAGGATATTGTCATTATCATGATCGGCTTGGCTATAGGCGCAATGTTTGTGCGTTCACTGACTGTTTATTTAGTACGCAAAGGGACGCTGGATGCCTATGTATATCTTGAGCACGGCGCACATTACGCGATTGGAGTATTGGCAGTCATCATGCTGGTCAGCATGAAATATCACATACCCGAGGTGTTTACAGGTTTGATCGGAGTGGTACTTATATTGGCCTCATTGTGGTCGTCAGTTCAGCACAGGCGCAAAGAAGTCAGTGCATAGCAAATCAGTTGCCGACCAAAATTAAAACCCGCTTTGGCGGGTTTTTTATGTGCCAATTTTATGTGGCAGTCTTACATATCAGTCTAATGTTGTGCAACAACCTGCTGGTGATGTGCAACAACCCACAGAGCAATGCCGTTCAAAATTTCGGGCGCTTCCCCAATGGCTGGCGCAGTATAAATTTGCATAGCGGGAAAGTGCTGCTGAATGTCAGTTATTAATTGTGGCAAATCTTGTTTTAAGTGTCCGCCGCGTGCCAGAAAAAGTGGGATGAGGGTGATGTGTTGAATGCCTTGCGCGTGCAGTTCGGCTACGGCATCAATCAGGCTGGGCTGCATTAATTCTAGAAAAGCTATTTTGACAGGCGTGGCGGGGAATTGCTCTATCACCAGATCGCGTATCTTGTGGAAGGGTTGCGCCCATTCCGGGTCGCGTGCGCCATGAGCAAATAGAATGATGGCAGATTTCATGGAAAAATTTAAGGCATCGCTAAAAATTCAAAGTACTAAGCCTGACCAGACGCGAGTAAAAGCCAGGCACGGGCAAAAAATAGTTACGCCGTATACGGTCAATATGTAAGGAATAATCTTTTATGAGCAACAGAGTATAGCGCCGAAATTTTTATTTTTTAATGTTTGCCAGTGCTGCCAAACCCACCCGCACCGCGCTGACTGGGCGGGAATTCAGTCACCACGTTAAATTGCATTTGCATCACAGGCACGATAATCAATTGCGCCATGCGTTCCATCGGCATCAAATTAAATGGGTGTTGACCGCGATTCCATATTGAGACAAATATTTGCCCCTGATAATCCGAATCAATCAGCCCAACCAGATTGCCCAGCACGATGCCGTGTTTATGCCCCAACCCCGAGCGCGGCAAAATCATGGCGGCATAGCCCGGGTCATCCAGATGAATGGCGATGCCGCTGGGGATTAGCTCACATTGGCCAGGATTAATAATGTTGCTCTGTTCAATGCAGGCGCGTAAGTCTATACCTGCAGAACCGAGTGTGGCATAGCCCGGAGCATGTTCATGCAGGCGCGGATCAAGAATTTTTATATCGACTGATTTTTTCATTTCATTACTCCTATTGTTTTTCACGCGCGCACTTTAATCGGATGTTTCATTGTCCCCTTGTGGGACAAGGAGTGCCGCAGCGCAACAATATGTTTTAATAAATCGCGCGCAAGGGTTAATTTATCTGCACGCGGCAAAACATGCTCGCCCGCGTGGTCAATTAAAATGAGTTCGTTATCGTCCGCGCCTACGGCGTGTTGTGCAAGATTTGCGGCGATTAAAGGAATATTTTTAGTCAGCCGTTTTTCGTGTGCGTGTTTGATGAGATCATGACTTTCCGCCGCAAATCCCACACAAAATGGCGGCTTAGGCAAACTGGCAACATAGCCCAGAATGTCTGGATTTGGTAGCAAATCCAGACTTAGTTTAGTTGCGCCTTTTTTAATTTTTTGCGCGCTGGTTTGCGCGGCGCGATAGTCAGCGACGGCGGCTACACCAATAAAAATATCGGCATCAGCGACCTGCTGTTGCACCGCTTGCAACATGTCCGCAGCGCTGGTCACTTGGATAAGTTTCGCGCCTTGCCCCACAAGGGGACAATGTGGTGCAGAGAGTGCCGTCGGCCCGGAAATCAGCGTAACCCTCGCGCCCAGCTCCAAAGCTGCTTGTGCGACCGCATAGCCCATTTTTCCAGAGCTTCTATTAGTGATGCCGCGCACTGCATCAATCGCTTCGTAGGTCGGGCCAGCAGTGAGTAGCACATGTGTACCCGCTAATAACCTGGGTTGAAAAAATGCCTGAATGTCGCGGGCTAATTGTGCCGCCTCCTGCATCCGTCCCATGCCCTCTTCGCCGCACGCCTGCGAGCCGCTATCGGGGCCAAGCAATATCACGCCGTCTGCAATAAGTTGCTGGATATTACGTTGCGTGGCTGCGTTTTCCCACATTTGCCGATTCATGGCGGGTGCTACGATCAGCGGGCAGTTGCGTGCAAGGCATAATGTAGACAGCAGATCATCTGCCAGCCCATGCGCTAACCTGGCAATAAAATCCGCGCTGGCAGGTGCTACGACGATGGCATCAGTGGCGCGACTAGCGTGAATATGCGCCATGCCATCATCGTTGCTATTCCCCTGATTATTCATCCCCTGACTATTAATCCAGAGATTGGTTAAAACTGGATGACCAGAAAGTGCTTGCATGGTGGTGGGTGTGATGAAATGGCACGCGGCTTCAGTCATGGCAACTTGCACATGCGTGCCTTGTTTAATCAGCAAGCGAGTTAATTCTGCTGCCTTGTAAGCCGCGATGCCACCCGTGATGCCTAAAATAATGCGCCGCGCAGGGGCATCACGCATAACTTGAGCCATGTGGTTTGCTGGAGATTGTTTCATAATGCGCATCTTATCAAAAATCCGTAGTACGTTTTACAAAATAGCGAGGAGGTAAAATGGGAATCAACAACTGGCCAGCGGGCGAACGACCACGCGAGCGGCTAATTCAGCGCGGTGCAGCGGCACTGTCTGATGCAGAATTACTGGCTATTTTTTTGCGTACTGGCGTTACAGGTAAAAGTGCGGTTGATCTGGCGCGCGATGTGCTCACACAATTTGGCACGCTCACCAATATGTTTGCTGCCAGCCAAATTGAATTTTGTAAAATACATGGCATGGGGCAGGCTAAATTTGTGCAGCTACAAGCCGTATTGGAAATGTCGCGGCGTGCGCTGCACGAAGAAATGCAAGCAGGTGATGCGCTTAATTCGCCGCAGGCGGTGCGAAAATATCTGCTACTACAATTACAAAGTCGCCAACAAGAAGTATTCATGGTGATCTTTCTGGATGCACAGCATCGCGTGCTGGCAGCCGAGGAAATGTTTCATGGCACACTGACCCAAGCCAGCGTTTATCCGCGCGAAGTAGTCAAGCGCGCCCTATTTCACAATGCTGCTGCCGTCATCTTCGCGCATAACCATCCTTCCGGCGTGGCCGAACCCAGTCAGTCGGATCGCATGTTAACTGATGCACTCAAGCAGGCACTGGCACTGGTGGAAGTGCGCACGCTGGATCATTTTATTGTTGCTGGATCGCAGTGCTTGTCATTCGCCGAGCGAGGAATGCTGTAGATGCGGTTGACCTGCGATATTTTTTGCACGGCCGTCGATAATTTTGGCGACATAGGCGTGTGCTGGCGCTTGGCTAAACAGCTGGCGCATGAACATGGCATAACGGTGCGGCTGTGGGTGGATAACTTGGAGAGTTTTCATAAGCTGTGTGCTGCAATAGAACCCAATCGCGCCTTGCAACATTGCCAGGGTATAGCAATTCACCAGTGGTCGCACACTGCAGAAGCCTTGCATGACGTGCATCCCGCACAAGTGGTAATCGAAACTTTTGCTTGCCAGTTGCCGGAAAAATATATCACTGCGATGGCGGCCATGCCGCACAAGCCTGTATGGATCAACCTTGAGCATTTGAGTGCAGAGCAATGGGTGGGCGATTATCATGGCCTGCCTTCACCCCACCCCACTTTGCCATTGGTGAAGCATTATTTTTTCCCAGGCTTTACGTTTGCCACAGGCGGGCTGCTAATTGAGAAAAATTTGATGGCACGGCGCGATGCATTTCAGGGTGATTCTCGCGCACAAGTAGCAATGTGGCAGGCGTTGGACATACCACCTGTGCAGCCAAATGCCCCACAAGGGGACAATGCCCCACAAGGGGACAATGAAATTCGCGTGTCATTATTCTGTTATGAAAATGCGACGCTACCATTATTATTTTTAGCATGGGAAAAAAGCACCGTGCCGATACTGTGTCTCGTGCCTGAAGGGCGCGTCTTACCGCAGGTGGCAGCGCATTTTAAGCACGATGAGATGGCAGTTGGCGTGCTGGCAACGCGAGGTAATTTGCGCGTAAAAATATTACCGTTTATGGAACAAGCGCGCTATGACGAATTGCTCTGGGCCTGTGACATTAACTTTGTGCGTGGCGAAGATTCACTCGCGCGTGCGCTGTGGGCAGGTCAACCTTGCGTGTGGCATATTTATCCGCAGCATGATCTCGTTCATCTACAAAAATTACACGCATTGATGAGCCTGTATTGCATGAATTTACCTGCAGACGCGGCGGTCAGCGTGCAGGAATTTTGGGATAGCTGGAATGCCCCACAAGGGGACAATGTCCCACAAGGGGACAATGAAGCGTACCACGCACAGCATCAAAAAAATATAAGTGCTGTTTGGCAAAATTATCTGAAGTATCGATTGATATTGCAACAACACGGCCATGACTGGGCGGCAAAACTCAAGCCTCATAATCTCGTCCTCAACCTGCTGAATTTTATTCAGAACACTGATAGAATGCGCGCCTTACGAGATGAACGAAGATTAAGGTAGAGGTATTATGAAAATAGCACAAGAATTACGCGCAGGAAATGTGATCATGGTGGGCAGCGACCCCATGGTCATCCTCAAGGCGGAATACACACGTTCTGGTCGCAACGGTTCAGTGGTGAAAATGAAATTTAAAAATTTGTTGACCGATTCACCCAGTGAGTCCATCTATCGTGCCGACGACAAATTTGAAATGGTTTTATTGGAGCGCAAGGAAGTGACCTACTCCTATTTCGCCGATCCCATGTACGTGTTTCTGGATGCAGAATACAACCAGTACGAAGTAGAGAAAGAAAATCTGGGTGACTCGTTAAATTATCTGGAAGACGGCATGGCATGTGAAGTGGTTTTCTACAACGACAAAGCCATTTCAGTTGATCTACCCAACACCGTCGTGCGCGAAATTATCTATACCGAGCCAGCCATACGCGGCGACACCTCCGGCAAAGTGATGAAGCCAGCCAAGATCGGTTCAGGATTAGAGTTACCTGTTGCAGCCTTCTGCGAAATCGGCGACAAAATCGAAATTGATACTCGTACTGGCGAGTTTAGAAAGCGTGTTGCGGGTTAAGCAATAGTCAATGTAACTGAAGCAAAAAAAGCGATGCTGACGTGGCATCGCTTTTTTATTTGTTTTTGGAAAAGTTGAATAAGTCTTTCGTGGGGAAGTAGCCGCTTACGCAATCGAAAATACGATTGAAGAGTGTGAAGGAGCGATTGCGCGTGCGATAGTTAACACGGGTATTGACCTGCTGCAGCCGTTACACAAAAAGCCTAGGGATACTCGGGAGCCAGTAAACCAACAACGCACTCGGCAAAAAAGCGTGGTTTTTTTTGTTGTTCAGGGAGCCCAATGGCTTTGGATAACATCAATAAATTGACCGTAATTTCAGAGTGGGTTAGTGTGCCTGCTCGGCATCTGTTCAGAGGGAAATATGAAAGTAAGTATTGTTTGGGCAGCATTGTGATTAAGCACAATCGGCATCGTCACTGTGGTTGGAACAAGCAGTAATACAATGATTTTGGCTGGGGGAAGTGGTCTATCCCCTACTATTAATTCCTCCGTGTTACTGGACGGGGGTAATGTTCTAGATCGCAATCAGGCATAACTAACTAATATTGGAATATTTAGCCATGCACTTTAAGCAGATTGAAATTAATGAATGGCAACAGTTCGAAAGAATTTCAATCCAATTCCATGATCGCCTAACAATTATTACTGGCGCAAATGGATGTGGTAAAACCACAATCTTGAATCTTCTCGCTAAGCACTTTGGTTGGAATTACATATTACTGGCAACGCCGCGTGCCGAAAAATCAACAGGCTTAATGAAATTCGTCCAACGAATTGTCAAAGGAAACGATGCAAGTGCAGCCAATTCTATTGGTAGCATCTCCTATTCAAATGGAACCAGCGCAGCCCTGACAATACCCCAAAACAATTCGGCTACATACGCAATAGAAATAAATGGGCGGCAACCCATAAAATGTTTTTTTGTTCCATCTCACCGTTCAATATTTAGATATCAACAGGTCACAAGCATCCCAACAACAAAAAAAGATCGTTTAAACGCATTCAATGAGGCGTCAAACGCCACGCAAACGAGATATGCCGGAGGAAATGACCAATCCAGTTT
>JAKFXW010000021.1 GCA_021731185.1 Gallionellaceae bacterium | reverse complement strand
GAGCCGCTTTTTTGGCTACTGCTTTTTTAGCGGGCGCTGCTTTCTTGGCTACGGCCTTTTTGGCTGCCGCTTTTTTAGCTGGAGCCGCTTTTTTGGCTACTGCTTTTTTAGCGGGCGCTGCTTTCTTGGCTACAGCCTTTTTTGCTGCTGATTTCGCTTTTGCTGCCATTTCAACCTCCTTTGGTAATTAAAAATCAAAGAAAATACAATACAACAACTGCCACTACACCTCCAGCACACCGCTACTCCCGGCTATGCCAAAGCCCTTTAATCCCAAGACAGCGCACCACCAGTTTGATACTCGGTGACACGCGTTTCGAAGAAATTTTTCTCCTTCTTGAGATCGATCATTTCTGCCATCCATGGAAACGGATTGCTTGCTCCCGGATACAACACATCTACACCAATTTGGTGACAACGACGGTTAGCAATAAAGCGCAGGTATTCTTTAAACATACCGGAGTTCAATCCCAATACGCCACGCGGCATGGTGTCTTCGGCGTAGCGGTATTCCAACTCCACACCTTTTTGCATAAGGCCACGAATTTCCTCGCGGAATTCGGTAGTCCACAGATTTGGATTTTCCAGCTTGATTTGATTAATGACATCCACACCAAAATTCAGATGCATGGATTCATCGCGCAAAATGTATTGGTACTGTTCTGCCGCACCCGTCATTTTATTCTGCCGACCCAAAGCCAGAATTTGTACGAACCCTACATAGAAAAATAATCCTTCCATGATGCAGGCAAACACAATCAAGCTACGCAGCAATTGCTGATCAGCCTCCATAGTACCGGTCTTAAAATTTGGATTGGTCAGCGTGTCAATAAATGGCAGCAGGAATTCATCTTTCTCACGTATGCTGGACACTTCGTGATACATGTTGAAAATTTCACCTTCATCCAGCCCCAGACTTTCTACTATGTATTGGTAGGCGTGGGTATGAATGGCCTCTTCAAATGCCTGGCGCAGCAAGTACTGGCGGCACTCGGGATTGGTAATGTGGCGATAGGTGCCGAGTACGATGTTGTTGGCAGCCAGGCTATCCGCTGTGGTAAAAAATCCTAAATTACGTTTCACCAGCAAGCGCTCGTCATCGGTCAGACCATTGGGATTTTTCCATAAGGTTATATCGGCTGACATGTTTACTTCTTGAGGCATCCAGTGGTTAGCGCAAGCGGATAAATATTTATCCCACGCCCATTTGTATTTGAATGGCACCAGTTGGTTGACATCTGCACTGCAATTGATAATGCGCTTATCCTCCACCCGGATACGTCCTACCGACGTAGATGCAATCGTGTAATCATCCGCCCGCACGATTTTTTCTGTACCAAAGGTAGGCAATCCGCATCCAACCTTCGGTTGGGCGGAATTGACACCATGGGCACTATCACCAAATACAAATGATCCGGTCAGTAATCCGGCTGGCATCATTTCATCTTCAAAGGTCAACATTTCTTTCTCCCACATTCTTGTTTTTATTAATTCTGCATTTTTGTTAAGCGTTATTGGCAGGCTTCACAATCGGGTGTATCTATAGAGCACATTTTGATACTGGCATCTTCCACGGCTACCGCATTCAGCCCGCCGCCGATGCGTGAGGTGGATTTTTCCGCCGAAGTCGCGCCCATGGTACGCAGGTAATACGTAGTCTTAAGGCCGCGCAGCCATGCCAATTTATACGTCTCATCCAGCTTGCGCCCAGACACCCCTGCCATGTAAATATTCAACGACTGCGCTTGGTCGATCCACTTTTGCCGACGTGATGCCGCTTCAATAACCCATTGCGGCTCCACCTCAAATGCGGTGGCATACAACTTACGCAACTCCAACGGAATCCGGTCAATCTTGGCGAGGCAACCATCGAAATATTTCAGGTCGGCAATCATCACCTCATCCCACAAGCCCAGACGCTTTAAGTCTTTAACCAGATAACTGTTGATAACGGTAAATTCGCCCGATAAATTCGACTTAACGAATAGATTTTGATAGGTCGGCTCAATGCACGCCGACACCCCGATAATGTTTGAAATCGTAGCGGTCGGTGCAATCGCTACGCAATTTGAATTACGCATACCATGCTCTTTGAGGCGCGCGCGCAAAGCATCCCAATCCATGCTGGTCGAATGATCTACTTCGACGTAACCACCGCGCGACTTACGTAATAAATCCAGCGTGTCTTGCGGCAAAATACCTTGATCCCACAAGCTGCCCTGATAGCTGGCGTAACAGCCGCGCTCTTGCGCCAATTCGGTCGAAGCCCAGTAAGCGTAGTAGCACACCGCCTCCATCGAGCGATCAGCAAATTCCACCGCAGCGGCAGAGGCATAAGGTATGCGTAATTCATGCAGGCAATCCTGGAAACCCATTACGCCCAAGCCCACAGGTCTATGCTTGAGATTGGAATTGCGCGCTTTTTCCACCGCGTAGTAATTAATGTCGATTACGTTATCCAGCATACGCATGGCGGTCGTGACGGTGCGCTGCAATTTTTCGTGGTCGATCTGACCGAATTTTGCATGCCCTTTTGGATGCAAGTGTGCCGACAAATTGATCGATCCCAGATTACATACCGCAATTTCGGTATCCGAGGTATTCAAAGTGATTTCGGTACATAAATTTGAACTATGCACCACGCCGACGTGCTGCTGCGGAGAACGCACGTTGCAGGCATCCTTGAAAGTGATCCACGGATGACCAGTCTCAAACAACATGGTCAACATCTTGCGCCATAAGCTGGCCGCTGACACTTTGCGAAACAAGGACAACTCACCTCTTGCAGCACGGGCTTCGTGTCCGAGATAGGCGCGCTCGAACTCCGCGCCAAATTTGTCATGCAAATCCGGGCAATCGGACGGCGAAAACAGCGTCCACTCGCCCCCTTCCATGACGCGCTTCATAAACAAATCTGGAATCCAGTTCGCAGTATTCATGTCGTGCGTGCGACGACGATCATCGCCAGTGTTTTTGCGTAAATCCAGAAATTCCTCTACATCCAAATGCCAGGTTTCAAGATAGGCACACACCGCGCCTTTGCGCTTGCCACCTTGATTCACCGCCACCGCAGTGTCGTTGGCTACTTTCAGGAATGGCACCACGCCTTGCGATTTACCATTTGTACCCTTAATGTGCGCACCCAACGAACGCACTGGGGTCCAGTCATTACCCAAGCCACCGGAATATTTAGCCAGCAAAGCGTTTTCCTTGAAAGCTTCAAAAATTCCATCCAAATGATCCGGCACAGTGGTCAAGTAGCATGACGATAGCTGCGAACGCTGCGTCCCTGAATTAAATAGGGTGGGCGTTGAGCTCATAAAATCAAAACTGGACAACAGATGATAAAACTCGATAGCGCGGGCGTTACGGTCAGCCTCATTCAGCGCCAAACCCATCGCCACGCGCATAAAAAACGCTTGCGGCAATTCAATACGCGCATCATTGATATGAATGAAATAACGGTCATACAGTGTTTGCAGGCCCAGATAGCCGAATTGAAAATCGCGACTGGCATCCAGTTCTTTAGCTAAACGCGGCAGGTCGAATTGCAGCATTTCATCATTCAGCAATTCAGCTTCCACTCCGCGCTTAATAAACAAAGGGAAGTTTTCAGCATAGCGCACGACCATGTCGGCAGCACTAACTGTCTCACCCAAAATATCGCAGCAAATATTGTTCAGCAACAAACGCGCCGTTACATAATTATAAGCAGGCTCTTGCTCAATCATTGAACGTGCCGATAACACCACACACTTACGCACCTCATCAAGTGGCACGCCATCGTACAAATCTTTCAGGGTCAGCTTTAATATTTGATCTGCGTTTACTGCATCGCCCAGTCCGATGCAAGCCGCCTGAATCATATCCTTCAAGCCCAACACATCCAATGGACGAGACACTCCCTTATCCAATACATGCAAGACATTAAGCGCGACCCTGGAGGTGGCCTCTTTTTCTCTTGCTTTGGCACGTTCGCGTGAGCGATCTTCGCGATACAGCACATAGGCACGCGCCACGTCATGCTCACCTGAGCGCATTAACGATAATTCGACCTGATCCTGAATATCTTCAATATGCAGCGTCCCGCCATGTGGTTGACTACGCGATAAGGCTCCCACAACCGTCGCCGACATCTTTTCAACCATCTCCCGCACACGCGCTGAGGCCGCACCCTGCCCGCCGCCCACAGCAAGGAATGCCTTGGTCATGGCAATAGCAATTTTGGACGGATTAAAAGAGACGACCGAACCATTTCGTCGGATTACCTTGTATTGATCATAAGTATTGATGGGAGGGGCGGAGATATTTTTGATTTCAGGCGTGGGTATAACGGGGGTTAAAGCACGTTTAGATATATGCTGCATACGACCACTCCCTTAACAAACCACCAGCGCACGATTGCGCCGATATAGAATATTATTAAACACCCCTCAAAAAAGTTACCCTGCCGAGGCAAGTCAAAAAACATCTCAACCACAACCTGTAGTGTTTAGTGACTAGATTTTCTCTAATTGTAGTACAGAGAAAAATTTATGCAAGCAATATTTTAACTTTTTTATTGCAACGTAAATACGCGCAAAAAAAATAATGCAGCAAGGTTCGAAGTGGCGGGGGAAGTAAAACTTTGGAGCAAGAACGTGCGAGTAGATTACCCCCGCACGATGATGGTGGCTAAAACGAGGCGAGATAACGTTGCCAGTCGAAGCAGGGGCCGGGATCGGTTTTACGACCAGGGGCAATATCGGAATGTCCGACAACATCGCGTATAGGGTAAGCGCGTTTCAGCCGTCGAGTTAGTTTGGCCAATGCAGCATATTGCAGATCGGCAAAAGGAATTGTGTCGCAACCTTCCAGTTCTACTCCGATCGAAAAATTGTTACATGCGGTACGCTCGCGCCAGATCGATACACCAGCATGCCAAGCGCGTTGGCTGCACGCGACATATTGAATAATTTCGCCACTGCGGCGAATTAAAAAGTGTGCGGAAACTTTTACGCTTTTTAATTGCGCGTAATAGGGATGAGCGTCGGCATTCAGAGTGTTGCAAAATAGTTGTGTGATGGCCGCCCCGCCGAACTCATCAGGCGGCAGGCTGATATTATGAATAACCAGCAGCTCGATTGCCGTGCCATGTGGCCGTGCATCCCGATTCGGCGAAACAATCCGGCGCACTCCGCTAACCCACCCCAGATGATTTATCTTCACTGCACGATTCTCACGACAGCCAATCCTGCTCGGTGATATTCAATCTAGCCATACGATGCCGCAAGGCTCGAAATGTAATGCCGAGATTTTTGGCAGCAACCGTGCGATTGAAAGCCGCCTTATGCAATACGTCTAATATTGCCTGACGTTCTATGTTGTCCAGATATTCGGTCAGCGAATATTGTTCGACTTGATCCGATAGATTGCTTGTTAAAGGGGGCTGATCTTGCACATTACCCGTTGCATTAATTTGCAAATCAGCAGGTGTGATGATGTTGTTTAAACGTAGCGCGAGGGCGCGTTCAATAATATTTTCCAGCTCGCGCACATTGCCCGGAAAATCATACGCACGCAAAGTCGCCAGCGCTTCAGGTGTAAATTCAATCGCATCCTGGCCGCGCAGCCGCATTAATAGTTGTTGCGCCAAGTCTGCAATATCCTCGCGCATTTCACGCAATGAGGGCATGGTCAATGTAATCACATTTAAGCGGTAATATAAGTCCTGCCGGAATTTCCCCTGCTGTACATGCTCGGTTAGCGAATGATGGGTCGCACTCAGTATGCGTACATCAACAGCTTCTTCCTGCGTCACACCAATCCGGCGTAATTTTTTCTCCTGAATCACGCGCAATAATTTTACCTGCATGGGCAGCGGCAAATCCGCCACCTCATCGAGAAACAAGGTACCACCATGCGCCGCCTGAAGGAATCCATCGTGATCTTTATCTGCGCCCGTAAATGCACCTTTGCGATAACCGAAAAATTCGCTCTCCATTAAATTTTCCGGGATCGCGCCGCAATTTACCGCCACGAACGGCGCGTCACGGCGCGCACTTTTTTCCACAATCAAACGCGCCGCTAATTCCTTACCCGTGCCGGACTCACCGCTCAGATGCACAGGCGCTTGGCTGCGGGCGACCCGATCGATCAAATCGCGCACCTTTACCATAGCAGGAGAATGCCCCAACAACATGCGCACGCCCTCACGCACCGCCAGCGACGGCGGCGGCAGATCAAGTGCCGCTTTAACTAATAATCGCAATTGCTCCAGCGCAACGGGCTTAGATAAATAATCAAATGCGCCAAACTTAAGCGCGGAAACTGCGTTTTCCATATTGCCATGCGCGGTAATAACTGCCACGGGCACATGCATATTGCGCTCAGTGATGTACCGCACAACCTCCAAACCCTCCCCATCCGGTAAACGCATATCAGTCAGGCAAAGATCAAAGGGCGCGCTATCCAGCTTTTGCAATGCATCCTGCACACTGGCTGCTTGCACCACTTCTAGGCCCATGCGCAATAGCACACGTTCTATCATCTCGCGTATATCCGGTTCATCATCCACCACCAATACCCGAGGAATGTTGCGTTTGTTCACATTGTGCCCTTGTGGTACATTTATTTTAGAGGTTGAACCCATTTTTGAATTAATAATTTTTATTGAAAGGACAGTTCATTGGGGCTGGCAAACTGAATGCGAAAACATGTCTTCAAACCTGCTTCACGATATTCCAGTTTTGCGCCATTTGCATCACACAATTCGCGGGCAATGTATAAACCTAAACCCGTGCCGCCTGCCGCAGTGGTAAAAAACGGCTCGAACAGCTTCTGAACCACATTTGGAGAAACTCTAGGCCCATCATTGATAACATCCAATATGACTTGGCCTTTATCACCTCTCCAAGCGTGTAGCTGCACGCTCCCGGGCTGCCCTTGACAGTAGCGCAAAGCGTTGCGGAATAAGTTCCATAACACCTGATCGAGGTGTCCACGATCAAAATTTATCTGCCAATCCGGCGCAATTTTAAATAAAAATATGCCCTCTGCCACATTTTCTGTCAGCCTGAGACTTCCCACAAAATCCCGCAGTTTATCCGCCAAATTAATTTTTTCACGCTGCGCGCGATCTCGACGATTTAATTGCATCACGTCCCGTACTATATTATTCAGTCTGGTGGTATTTTCCAAAATAACTTCAAATAATCGCGCCTGCGCCGGATCGTGTTTTTCTTCGCGCAAACATTCTGCCGCATAGCTAATGGCCGACAAGGGATTACGCACCTCGTGTGCGATGTTGGCCGTTAACCGCCCCAACGCCGCCAGCTTAATTTGTTGCGCCTGCGCCTGCACCCGCTGCATATCTTCCAGAAACACCACCGCCCCCCAAAACGCTTCGCGTTGCACGGATAAAAACCGGGCTTGTGTTTGATAGGGTAGGTTCGTTAAAGTGAGCGGCTCATATTGGCGGCTGGGATCATGCCGCCACAAGGCAAGTCTGCCTGCCAGTTCAGGCGCGCATTCTTCCAGCGTTACCTCTTGTGCATCCTGAAAATGTCGTCCCAGCAATCGCTCGGCACTGGGATTATGTTGGCGAATGATGCCGAGCTCATCAATAACCAACACCCCATCAGGCATATCTTGAATCACCAAACGATTAGCCTCGGCCATATTGGCTAAATCCACACCACGCCTGGCCGCTAGCTTTTCACTGGCAATCGCATATTTAGCCAGAACATGTGCCAGCCAGGCAATCGCAAAATAACTGGCACTGAGCATCCCTGTTTGAAAATACTGGGTGGCAGCTACATCTTGCGTCAAAATTTCATAAGAATGTTGCAGCAAAGTTGCAATGCTGGCCAACGCGGCAAAAAATAAAGTGATTTTACCCCGGCTGACCATCCCGGCTGCGGCCAGTGACACGAATAACAACAGCCCCATGCTACCCTGCATACCGCTACTAACGTGCGACAAAATGGTTACGCAAATAATGTCCGTACCCACTAAAATCGATAACTGCAAATTAAAGTGCGGGAAACGCAACTTGATTGTTGCAAACGCAACCAACGCCAAGGCTAAATAGGTCAGGCTGGTATATAAAAATATAGTTTGGTGACGCGGGATTTCAGATAGCGTGCTACTAAAATAGTTAACGAACATAACCAGCAAGCCACCCAAAATCAGCCGATAAACATTGAATAGGAAAATTGAGCGCCACAAGGCTTGTGATGTGGGCTGCCAATACTGCTGAGATGGTATTAAGCTCAAGATCGAGGGGGGGTGCTGTCACGCACGACACTCACCAGCGAGAACGCAACATTACTTATTCTAATTTCTGATAAACAGGAGCACAAGGCGGCAAGGATGAGGCGACGAAGACAGTACATTTGAGTACGGCTAGGAGCCGAAAACGAAGCCAACACTGTGATCGTTTTTATCAGGAATTGGAATTACTAACCAGATAAACGTTCTAATGTTCAGAATATTATTGGGCTTGATCTGAATATGCACGGCGATGTGCCTCACTGCAAAAATATTTCATTTTGTCGGCTGCACCTGTGACGAGGCTTTCTCCCTTGGGCAAATGAACGCTACACTGGGCGCAGCGCACCATATCCTCCGCCTGTTTAGCCTTAGCTGTGGTTGCAGCTTTTTCTTCAGCGTCACTGTCTTGAATTTTTTGTTTACGGTAATACTTAAACAATAAGTAAACGATGACAAATATTGCAATGAACAAAAGTACTCGACTCATCCAGACACTCCATAAACCCGCAGATGCAGACCCCGATTTTAACAGCAAAACTGGACTTTTATTGAAATGGGTAGCTATACCTTACTTACGCTGCCGCAACGCCCACGCCATCAGCCCGACTCCCGCAACAATCATAGGCAGGCTGAGCCATTGCCCCATGCTGATGCCAAAAGTCATCAATCCAAAAATGCCATCATCCGGATTGCGCGTGTATTCAGTCATAAATCTGAAGCTGCCGTACCCAATTAAAAACAATCCCGATACTGCGCCCGTCGGACGCGGCTTACTGGAGTAAACCCATAATATAAAAAATAACAGCAATCCCTCCAGTGCGAACTGATAAAGCTGGGATGGATGGCGCGGCACATTGTCTACATTTGGGAACACCATGCCCCAGGCGACGGTGGTGGGTCTGCCCCATAATTCTGCGTTAATAAAATTACCGATGCGCCCCGCGCCCAAGCCCAGCGGAACCAACGGTGCAATAAAATCCATAAGCTTCAACCACGGTATGTGACGACTGCGCGCAAACCAACCCATCGCGACCAACACCCCTAAAAATCCGCCATGAAACGACATGCCACCGCGCCATATTGCAAAAATCTCTAGCGGATGTTGTATGTAGTAGCCAGGGTGATAAAACAACACCTCACCTAGCCGTCCGCCTAAAACTACCCCGAGCAGACCGTAAAAAAGCAGGTCATCCAGCATCTTGTTATGCCAACCGGATTGGTTCAGTTTGCGAATACGCATCCTGCCCAGCCATAGGAAAAAACCAAATCCAATTAAATACATCAAGCCATACCAATGCACAGCAAGTGGTCCTAAGTGGATGGCGACAGGATCAATTTGAGGATGAATAAACATAGTGGTGACTCAGAGAGGAAAAGTTTGCCCCTAAAATGAACTTCTAATGAACCACAGACCCTAACCAACACTGTCGGTGGCAACATCACCAATAAAAGTTAAGTAAGGTTATATTTAACCAAGACAGTATCAGCATAAAAAGTTGCAAACAACGTGCAGTTTGTTAGAATGCCGTTGGGCAGTGATGTCCTTATAACAAACTGTAAATATTTTTATTTTATTCAAGGGAGAATATAACACATGAAATCTATCATCTTTGGCGTAATTGCCGCAATAAGCTTGACGGTTGCAGGGAGTGTAATGGCTGAGGACGCTGCTGACACAACTACAACTACAACCACAACCACTGAGTCAACCACAACCACTGCTGCTGTTCCAGCAGGTACTGATCCTATTTTCACAGCAAACAAAGTGGACATACCTGCAGAAAGAATGGCCATTATCAAGGCAAGTAAATTCCTTTGCCATACTTGTCACAAGATTGAAGGAGCTATGATTGGCCCGCCTTGGATGGCTGTAGCCACAAAATACAAAGGTCAAACAACCTACACTTTCGGTGGTGCAGGTTACAAAGACTTTAAAGGCAAAGAGCATCCAGAAGAAACACTGCCCTTGGTAGAAGGTCTGATGAAGAAGGTTTCGTTTGGTGGTAACGGTGGCGGCATAGGCAATTGGAAAGAAACGCATGGCGTTAAAGCGCCCATGCTGGCAAATGACCCTAAGCTTGCGAAACAAGCAGAAATTAAAGAGATGATTGAATTCATTTTGAGCTTAGCCAAGTAATCGCATTACGCATCACGTACTAATCTGAAGTCGGCATTCATGCCGACTTTATTTTTTGCGCTTTGTTTAAGGAAGCACTTCTTGCTTTGATAATTCCTAAGGTGACACCGCCAAATTGACAAGCTAACCTGAGCTACGCATAATCTGCGAGTCCTAAATTCATTGTCCCCTTGTGGGGCTCAGACTCGCCACATTATGTTACACACACACTCCCCTCTCTCTCCAGCATTATTCATACTTTTAATTACCTCACTGGCCGCTTGTAACAAACCAGAAACACCCACCGCATCAGGGTATGGACGCGATCTGGTGGTTAAAATTGGCGCGGCTGCACCGCTTACGGGCGCGCAAGCACACCTTGGCAAAGACAATGAAAACGGCACGCGCATGGCAATCGAAGATGCAAATACACAAGGCATCATGATTGCAGGGCGTAAGGTAAAGTTTGAATTGTTGAGTGAAGACGATCAGGCTGATCCCAAAACTGCTACCGTCGTGGCGCAAAAATTAGTGGATGCAAAAGTCAGTGGGGTGATCGGTCATCTCAATTCCGGCACTTCGATCCCCGCCTCCAAAATTTATAGCGACAACGGCATCGTACAAATTTCCCCTTCTGCCACGGCTGTAGGCTATACAGGCAGCGGATTTAAGACCACATACCGAGTCATGGCGAATGACGCGCAACAAGGCAAAGTGCTCGGAAACTATGCCACACAGATGCTGGGCGCGAAAAAAATTGCAGTCATAGATGATCGCACCGCTTACGGCGAGGGTTTAGCACGGGAATTTATCAAGGCTGCACAAGCAGGCGGCGCGCAAATCGTGGCGCATGAATACACCACTGACCGTGCGGTCGATTTTGCGGCGGTGCTGACCTCTATCAAAGGCAAGCGCCCAGAATTAATTTTCTTTGGCGGCATGGATTCGCAAGGCGTGCCGATGATTAAGCAAATGCGCGCACTCGGCCTAACGGCCAAATTCATGATGGGCGATGGCGGCTATACTCCTAAACTAACTGAGTTAGCGGGCGCGGCGGCAGAGGGTGTCTATGCTTCGCTGCCCGGCGTGCCGCTGGACAAAATGCCAGGTGGTGCGGATTTTTCCAAACGCTATGAAGCGAAATTTCACCAGCCTATCCAACTATATGCACCCTACTGTTATGACGCAGTCAATGTGATGATTGCGGCCATGAGAAAAGCTGCATCGACCGACCCCGCCAAATATCTGCCCGAATTAGCCAAACTCACACATAACGGCATCACTGCAAAAATTGAGTTCGATGAGAAGGGCGATTTAAAAGGCGGTGCAATTACCCTATACCAAATTCAAAAAGGTAAGTGGCAGGCGTTGCAAACGATAGACAATGATGCCATTACCAGCACGCGCTAATGAAACAAGCTAAAACAACCGAGCGACACACTGTGTGTCGCTTTTTATTTGCGTGTAATTTTTTCCGTGCCAGTAAATAATAGGTCGAGTAAACATCAGGTCGAATAACCAGTGGATATTTTCCTGCAACAAATCATCAACGGCCTCGTGCAAGGCAGCGTCTATTCGATGGTCGCGCTAGGCTACACGATGGTGTATGGCATCCTCGGCTTAATCAATTTCGCGCACGGCGAAATCGTCATGATAGGTGCGATGGTGGCGCTATCTGTCATTCAATTACTCACGGGTGCGGGCTTCCCCATATTTTTTATATTGCTCATCAGCCTGATGCTCTCCATGATCGTGTGCATGATCCTCGGCTACAGCATGGAACGTATCGCCTATCGTCCGCTACGCAATGCCCCGCGCTTAGCACCCCTCATCACCGCAATCGGCCTCTCCATAGTTTTGCAAACTTTGGCGATGATGTTTTGGGGGCGCGAATATCATTCCTTTCCATTATTGTTTACGAATGATTCCGTCCACATTGCGGGCGCGGTCATTACCGAAGTGCAGATTATTATCATCACTGTGGCATTGGTCATGATGGGTGGATTATTGATACTCGTGCATCGCACCCGTCTGGGTCGTGCCATGCGCGCTGTGGCAGAAAATCCATCTGCCGCCGCATTAATGGGTGTAAACAGCAACAGTGTTATCTCCATAACCTTCGTGCTGGGTTCAGCACTTGCTGCCATAGCGGGTATTATGATTAGCGCGAATTACGGCATAGTTCATTATTTAATGGGCGCATTACTCGGACTGAAGGCCTTTACTGCAGCGGTACTCGGCGGCATAGGCAATCTGCGTGGCGCGATGTTGGGGGGATTATTATTAGGCTTGATTGAAAGCCTGGGTGCAGGATACATCGGCGATTTAAGCGGCGGATTTTTGGGCAGCCACTATCAAGACGTGTTCGCTTTTTTTGTGTTGATTGCCGTGCTTATTTTTCGGCCATCTGGCTTATTAGGAGAAAGAGTTGCGGAACGCGCTTAAACGATTTTTAATTATTGATAAACGCAATGCCCCAAATCAAAAACGTTTGGCATGGGCGGCATTTGCCGTGCTGGCCATTATTTTATTGGCGCTGCCCTTTGCCATAGATGGTCTGTTTGGCCGTGGCTGGGTGCGCGTGTTGGACTTTGCCCTGCTGTATATTATGCTTGCGCTAGGGCTGAACATTGTCGTAGGTTACGCCGGCTTGCTCGATTTAGGCTACGTGGCATTTTTCGCTGTGGGCGCATATTGCTACGCCTTATTAGGCTCACCGCAATTTGGCATTCACCTACCTTTTTGGATTGTGTTGCCGCTCGGCGCATTACTCGCCTGCTTGTTCGGCATACTGTTAGGCGCGCCCACGCTGCGCTTGCGCGGCGATTATCTGGCAATCGTCACACTTGGCTTCGGCGAAATTATTCGTATCTTTCTCAATAATCTAAACGCGCCCATCAACATCACTAACGGCCCGCAGGGCATCAGCATGATTGATTCCATTCACCTCGGCGAATTTTCTTTAGGGCGTACACAAGAAATATTCGGCATCACTTTTCCTGCCGCGCATCTGCATTACTATTTATTTTTAATCTTTACGCTGCTGGTTATTTTTGTCTCGCTACGCTTACAAGATTCTCGCATCGGCAGAGCGTGGGCGGCTATCCGCGAAGATGAAATCGCGGCTAGCGCGATGGGCATCAACACACGCAACATTAAACTACTAGCATTTGCCATGGGTGCGACCTTTGGCGGCTTAGCAGGTGGCTTATTCGCAGGCTTTCAAGGATTTGTCAGCCCCGAAAGTTTTGGCTTAACCGAGTCCATCATGATTTTATGCATGGTTGTACTAGGCGGCATGGGCAACGTTGGCGGCGTAGTTTTGGGTGGCATATTGTTGGTCGTGATTCCAGAATTAACCCGCCATCTCGCAGGCACAGCGCAACAAGCACTGCTCGGCAAAACCGTGATCGACCCGGAAAGTTTACGCATGTTGATGTTCGGTCTGGCACTCATTTTAATTATGCTGTGGCGACCCGCAGGATTGTGGCCATCCAGCCAACGTCGCCGCGAATTGATTGCACCCGCACCACCCAGTGTATGACCTCGCCCGCCGCAACCCTGCTGAAAATATCCGGCATTGAAAAACGCTTTGGCGGATTAACCGCGCTGAGTGATGTTTCGCTGCATATACAAGCGGGCGAAATATATGGCCTGATCGGCCCCAACGGCGCAGGCAAAACCACCCTGTTCAATATTCTCACCGGGCTATATCAAGCCGATGGTGGAAAATTTTTATTCGGCGATATTGAATATGCTGGTCGCAGCAAGCCGCATATTCTGGCAAAGGCTGGCATTGCACGGACCTTCCAGAATATTCGTCTGTTTTCCAACATGACCATTCTGGAAAACGTCATGGTCGGCTGTCACCACCACAGCCACACTGGTATTTGGGGTGCGATAACACGTCATAAAAATGCGCGTAACGAAGAGCAGCAGATTGCACATCGCGCCGCAGAATTGCTGATCTACGTTGGCATCAACCGCGCCCACCACATGCTGGCAAAAAATTTATCTTATGGCGAACAACGCCGCCTGGAAATTGCCCGCGCACTGGCCACCAATCCAAAATTATTAGCCTTGGACGAACCCGCCGCCGGCATGAACGCCACCGAAACAGATAGCTTAAAAACATTGCTGCAAACCATACGCAACCATGGTGTAACCGTGTTACTCATCGAACACGATGTAAAATTGGTGATGGGGCTATGTGACCGCATCGCGGTGCTGGATTACGGCAAAAAAATTGCCGAAGGTGTGCCGAGCGAAGTGCGAAATAATCCGGCGGTGATCGCGGCTTATTTGGGGGGCTAACGCGCACGATAATTGGGAACGCCCATCATGATTACGAGCACGACGCTTGGCGTTCTGCTCCAAAGCGGCCTTCGCGTCCGCGAAAACCGAGATTGCACTTCCCAAGCGCGCGCCTTCGCGCTGGGTCACTACCGCGACTAGCCGCAGGCCACCTTTCAGACCACCCCTTGCCTGACGCTCAATAAGGGGCTGCCCCCTCCCCTACTCCCGCTGCGCCAGGTTCCGGCAATCTGTCAACCCCTTCGCCGCTGGGCTTATCCCCAAACGCACGCACGGTGCTTGACACCCTGCTCTAAGCCTTAAACCAACCCTCACTCTTTAACTTGACCGTCCACATGGCATGATCCGGCTGTCCACCTCTCGTTAATAGCCATCTGAAAGCCGACCTTCATAAACGAAACCACCAAGATGGCCTATCGGTTGCTATTGAAACAATTATTTCTTAATGTCGTTCACCGCCGCCTTTAATGTAGCACCAGCCTTAAATGCTGGAGCCTTGGAAGCTTTGATCTTGAGGGCTGCACCAGTCGCCGGGTTGCGGCCATTACGTGCTGCGCGCTTGCGTACTTCAAAGGTGCCGAAGCCAACCAACGCAACATTGTCACCCTTCTTTAAGGTAGCAGTAATGATGTCAATCAGTGCTGCGATATTGCGGTCAGCGTCAGCCTTGGTGCTATCGGTCTTTGTTGCCAGTGCGTCGATCAGTTCTTTGCGGTTCATGTGATTTATCCCTGTAGTTGGTTACTGCACTATGCAGTGGTTTGAAGTTTAGCATTAAAGGCTAGTAGAAATTTTGCAATGTGGTGCTGAGTTGGATTTGTACTGGACACCCAAGAAACTTGCTGAAATCTGATACCGTAAAAATATAAAATAACCATCAACTTTAAGCCTTGGGGGCGTCATGACTTAATATGTTCCGCTTTACGGATTCCGTTATACGGAACACAATACAGC
>JAKFXW010000026.1 GCA_021731185.1 Gallionellaceae bacterium | reverse complement strand
TGCGAAATAGTAACGACCAATGTTTTATTATTTGCCACGCTTTTGCGATAGCGATATTCGCTGGCAATTTCCACTGTACAAGGTATACCCGCAATGTCTTCCAACCAATAACGTGCCACCATACCCGCGTGGTGGCTGGTGCCGCAGGCAAGAATAAGAATGCTTTCTATGTTTTTAAAATCCGCCGCCGCATTTGCGCCAAAAAGACCAGGGATCAATGTTTGGCTGTTACATACCGCCTCTAAGGTGTCCGCCAAGGCTCGCGGCTGCTCAAAAATTTCCTTTTGCATGTAGTGGTTATATTCGCCCAACTCCACACTGTCATTTGTTAATTCGCTAACCCGTATAGCGCGCTGCACTGACTTCCCATCCGCACTGAAAATGTTGTAGCCGTGCAGATTGACTTCTGCCACATCGCCTTCTTCCAGATACACAATATTTTGTGTCACCGCCAATACGGCGGATACATCAGACGCAATAAAATTTTCACCTTTACCGATACCCAGTAACAACGGGCTGCCTCGGCGCGCACAAATTAATTGCTCAGGATTATCCACCGCCAAAACGCAGATCGCGTAAGCACCAATCAACTTAGTTAACGCAGTGCGAGTAGCGGTTAATAAATTTTTATTTGCTGCGTAGTAGCGATGGATGAGGTGGGCAATCACTTCACTATCAGTATCCGAGCTAAACACGTAGCCCTGCGCAGTAAGCTGTACGCGCAATTCTTCATAGTTTTCGATAATGCCATTATGTACCACCGCGATGGTATCGTGGCTGGTGTGCGGGTGTGCATTGCGCTCGCTCGGCACACCGTGCGTCGCCCAGCGCGTGTGGGCAATGCCGATCTTGCCCGTGCTGTGCACGCTTTTTGTGGTGAGCTCTGCCACCCGACCCGTGCTTCGCACTCGCTCAAGCTGATGCTCGTTTATCACCACCAGCCCAGCCGAATCATAGCCGCGATATTCCAACCGTTGCAGTCCTTGCAGGAGGACGGAGATCACATTACGTTGCGCGATTGCGCCAACTATTCCGCACATAATTAATTTAATAGGTAAATGAAGGGGGGATTGTAACAAGTTTAAAACTTACTTCGGTTTGATTATTTTTGCAGCTACCCGCTATTGTTCGCTGAATTCCAATTTTCCTTACGTCAATGGAGTAACAGCCTCATGTTCGTCTCGTTAAAAATTATGCCTGTTTACACAAAAACTTTTACACCTCCCTATAAATTTAATGGTGTATGCTTAACAGTGCTTGCACCACCCAATTTTGTATATTTATTACGAACGAAATCAAACGCTTGCCGTTCGTTTTAAGCTTGTTGGAGAGCTTGTTCAGCGTTTCCTTAAGTTTAGCGATAAAATTATCTATAAATTTATTACTTATTTTAAACCTCTAAACGCCACCTAAAGTTTCTTTACAGTATTTTCATTTGCCATGAAAATACATTTAATCTTTTACTAAAGAGTACATCTTATGCAACGCTTTATATCCATTTTACTGCTTTCATTTTTAGCTTGGTCTGCCACGCCAGCATGGGCTGAAACTTCGCAACTGGATTTTGCACCGCACAAAGGCAAGGTGGTTTATATTGATTTTTGGGCTTCATGGTGTATCCCGTGTCTCCAATCATTTCCATGGATGCAGGCCATGCATGAAAAATACAGTAAACAGGGTTTAGTGATAATTGCCATTAATCTCGACCATGATCGTGCCAAGGCGGATGCGTTTCTGAAAAAATTCAAGCCGACCTTTACCCAAATGTTTGACCCCAAGGGCAAGCTGGCTGAAGAATACAAAGTGCTATCGATGCCTTATAGCTTTTTAGTTGATCGCAGTGGCACACCGCGTCTTGAACATATTGGCTTTTTTAAATCCAAAATAAGTTCCTATGAAAAAGAAATTGTCGACCTGCTCAATGAACCTGCACTGACGCACGCGCCTGCATCTAAAAAATAATATGTTAAAAATTTTATTTTTACTTTTTTCTATCGGCTTGCTGGTAGGCTGTAGCACGCTCGGCATAAAACCATGGGAGCGTGATCTACTAGCAAAAAAATCGATGCAACTGGATAGCTACCCGATCGATAGCGCGCTGGACGATCATTTATATTTTAGTAAAGAAGCTGCCAGTGGTGGGCGTAGTTTTGGCGGTGGAGGTTGCGGGTGCAATTAAAGAAGCTAAGCAAGTTGAGCATCGCCTTGGCGCAAGCCAGTGGCGCGCTTTTGGGTGCAACAGCCAGTGCCGGACAAGCTCACGCACAAGAGATTCCGTGGCAAATCGACAGTGCGATTCTTCATTATCATGAGTCTGATGGTCGCGTGCTTGCTATCGAGCCCGTGGTTGCACTGAAAAAAGATTTCGGTGAAGAACATATTTTTAGCACCAAGCTAGTATTGGATTCACTGACAGGTGCTTCACCCAACGGTGCGCCACCAGCTAATGTTGCACAAACCTTTACTGCGGCTTCTGGTAATGCCTCTTATACCGTAGCACCCGGACAATTGCCATTGGATAATTCGTTTAAGGATGCTCGTGGTGCATTATCTGCATCATGGCAGCAACCCATTGTTCCCAACACGCGACTGAATGTAGGCGGAAATATTTCTGCTGAGTTAGACTTTTTATCCATTGCTGGCAATGCCGCTGTAGCAAAAGATTTCAACAGCAAAAATACAACTTTATCGGCGGGACTCAATCTTGAGTACGATAGCATCAGTCCAATAGGCGGCGCACCCACACCTTTAACTCGTGTGAATCTCAAGCCGGTTAGCACAGGGGATGGTAATAAAACCACCGACACAAAAATTGTGACCGATGTCCTGTTTGGCGTAACACAGGTGCTCAGCCGACAGGCAATAATGCAATTAAATTATTCTTTGTCACAAGCAAGTGGCTATCAAACGGATCCGTACAAATTGCTAGCGGTGCTCAATGGCAATACCTTGGTGCTACCGAGTAATTATTTATTTGAAAAGCGACCTGACTCGCGCACCAAACACAACGTATACAGCCAGCTCAAATATCACTTTACCGAAGATGTAATTAATTTATCCTACCGCTACACTACGGATAACTGGAACATTTCATCGCACACTATTGACACACGCTATCGCTTTGAATTTGGTGACAGCGGAGTGCACATTGAACCGCATGCGCGCTGGTATACACAAACAGCAGCAGACTTTTACAAGCCCTATTTAGTACAAGGTGTGGATGTCGATGCTAATGGCATTGCCTTGGTTCAATATGCTACAGCGGATTCGCGGCTGTCTGCGTTTGATGCCACCACATTCGGTGCCAAGATCGGCATGGCGCTAGAAAATGAAACCGAGATCAGCTTGCGCGTGGAACGATATAAACAAGTGAGCCAGACCACCAATACTTTAACTACTGGTGACCTGGCTGGGCAAAAGTTGGTGCCTGATTTGAGCGCGTTGATAGTGCAGCTCAGTTATTCGTTTCGCTGGTAATCGCGCTATATAATTGCCCACATCCGTATTACTTATACACAGGTGATGGGCAATCATTCCCCCACTAATTATTCGTTAAAAAAAATCGATGGCCGCTATGTTGGTAAGTTTGCTGCCATGGCGAGTCCGTGCGAAATTCTACTGGATCACACCGACCTAAAGCTGGCACACACGCAAGTCAAAACCGCCGTGCAAGAAGCCTTGCGTATCGAACAAAAATTCAGCCGCTATCGCACCGACAATATTATTCATGCACTCAACCATGCCAATGGCAAAGCTGTGCGGGTGGATGCAGAAACCGCGCAACTCATTAATTTTGCCGCAACACTATTTGAATTATCGGAAGGACTGTTCGACATCACCTCAGGCGTATTGCGCCACGTGTGGAAATTTGATGGCTCAGACCACGTTCCCGATCCGCAAGCTATTTCCGCGTTACTGCCGCTGATCGGCTGGCAACATGTACATTGGGAAAATCCATACCTGCAACTGCGCTCCAACATGGAAATAGATTTCGGCGGCATCGGCAAAGAATACGCCGTTGATCGCGTATTTTTACAACTGGCAGAAATGGATGAGCGTGCATTACTGGTCAATTTCGGCGGCGACTTGCGCGCCCGCGGGCCGTGCCGCAATGGCGCGCCCTGGCAGGTAGGCATTGAATCTCCCTCAGCGAAAAAATCTACCACACAAAATATTTCTACTGCACCCCAAGCAATACAAACCATCCCGCTGATAACAGGCGCCCTCGCCACCAGCGGTGATGCGCGACGATTTTTATTAAAAGATGGCGTGCGCTACAGTCATATTCTCAATCCAAAAACTGGCTGGCCGGTGCAAAACGGCCCGCGCTCCGCCACCATCCTGGCCAAAGATTGCGTGCTCGCCGGAATGTTGGCCACTCTCACTTTGCTAGCAGGAAAAGAGGCGGAGATATTTTTGAATGAACAGGAAGATATAAAGGCTTGGTTGATTTGGTAGGGAATGTAGCAAATGAAACTACACCCCCAAACTCTAGTTGATCCAATTTACTCCACCACTGGTTTACCCAACATCGCCTTCAGCCTCGCCAATTTATCCATGCCCTCGCCTTGTGTAACTACGGGTGCAGCATCGACATGATCTCCTGCATACACGAGTTCGCTTGCTGGCATTTCGTCCAGAAAACGGCTAGGCTCGCACACCGCCCATTCTTTGGCGCGTCTGCGGCGGGTGCAATAGCTGATCTGTAAACTTTTTTCAGCGCGGGTGATACCGACGTACATTAGGCGTCGTTCTTCTTCGATGCCGTTTTCATCGCTGTCGCGAAAGGGCAGTATTTCTTCTTCTGCACCAACAATAAATACGTGCTGGAATTCCAGTCCCTTGGCCGCGTGCAACGTAGAGAGCGACACTGCATCTGGCTGCTCATCTTTGCCGTCGAGCATGTTGATGAGGGCAATGGTCTGCACTAATTCAATTAAGGTTTTGTCATCCTGCTCGGATTTACGTTTAAGCCAGCCGATAAAACTTTGCACGCTCTCCCATTTAGTTTCGGCCTGGCGCGGCTCTTGTGTATCGAACAGCCAAGCCTCGTAGTTAATGGCGCGTAGCAATTCATCCAATAATTCGCCGCACGAATGACCCGCCTGTCCAGGCGCGATTTTTTCAGGATTGGCACGCTCTTGCAGGCGGTTGATGAAGTTGCAGAACAGCATTAGCTCCTCATGCTGACGCGGCGGCAAGTCATGCGCCATGCGCGTTTCAAACGCAGCTTCAAATAAGCTGAGATGCCGCCCACCCGCATAACTGCCGAGCTTTTCTAACGTAACATTACCGATACCCCGTTTAGGCGTAGTAATGGCGCGGATAAAGGCGGGGTCGTCATCAGAATTTGCGATGAGGCGCAAATAAGAGGTGATGTCTTTAATCTCAGCGCGCTCAAAAAATGAGGTGCCACCGCTGACGGTATAAGGCACTTGCTCACTGCGTAGTTGTTCTTCAAACACGCGTGATAAATGATTACTGCGATACAAAATTGCATAGTCCGAATATTTTCCGCGATGATCGAACTTATGCGCGATGATTTTCATCACTACACTCTCGGCTTCGTTTGCATCATCCCGCGCGACGTAGATGCGAATCGGGTCGCCGATGCTGTGATCACTCCACAATTTTTTCTCGAACACTTTGGTGTTGTGGTTGATAAGGTGGTTGGCAACCTTGAGGATGCGTTGTGAAGAACGATAATTTTGTTCCAATTTAATCACGCGTAATTTTTCATGGTCGCGTTGTAAATTATGCAGGTTTTCAATGCTCGCGCCACGCCAGGCATAAATCGCCTGATCATCATCGCCCACTACAGTAAAAGCCGAACGCAGATTCGCCAACAATTTAATCATTTGATATTGGCAATCGTTGGTGTCCTGATATTCATCCACCAACAGATAACGCAACCGCAATTGCCAACGCAGCAAAGCTTCAGGGTGTTGCTGAAAAAGCATTACTGGTAGATAAATAAGATCATCAAAATCCACTGATTGATAAGCACGTAGCGTTTCTTGATAACGCACATAACTGCGTGCGTGAATTTTCTGCTCCTTATTGTCAGCAAGATCGATGGCCTGCTCAGGCAAAACAAAAGCAGATTTCCATTTTGAAATTTGCGTCTGCAAATCGCGAATTCCTTGCTTGTCTCCCGATGCAATCAGCTCGCTGCAAATCTTCCAAGTATCACTACTATCTAAAATTGAGAACTGCGGTTTATAGCCCAGCAACTTTGCTTCGGCGCGCAGAATACGCATACCCAGAGAATGAAAAGTGCTAATCACTAAATCTTTGGTGTTGATGTTTTTCAGCAGACCACTTACCCGCGCACGCATTTCGTTGGCAGCCTTGTTGGTAAAAGTAATCGCCGCAATTTCACGTGGCGCATAGCCGCAGTCTTGAATCAGATGTGCGATTTTATGCGTAATGACGCGCGTCTTACCACTGCCCGCACCGGCTAGAACAAGTAAGGGGCCATCAAGATAAGTTACCGCTTCACGCTGCACGGGGTTAAGTTTGCTGAGCATAAGAAGCGTCGTGTGATGGGGGGCGAGAGCAGGGCGCAATAACGGTTATTGCAAACTCAGATGCAACTTAATTGCGGCCTCTATTTTTAACATCAGAGGTGGTGATAACTCGCCTATTTTATTAGGAACAATGCGAGATTTTGACAGCGTGCGAATTTGTTGGGCAAGGGCTTTGGAGTTCTGACTTAGCCCACTAGATTTGGCTGCAAGCAAAACTTCAAATGGAAACACGCGCTCTGTTTTAGAAGTTAGCGGCAGCACCGTAACCGTATTCGCAGCGCGATTATTGGCATCATTACTAACGATCAGCACGGGGCGACGCTTATTAATTTCCGAGCCTACCGTCGGATTCAAATCGGCGTAATAAATTTCACCACGCTTCATCGTTTAAACCATCCGCAACGGTTATTTCAAAAGCCTCGTCATCTTGCCCCGCCGCCTCTCGATAGGCTGCCTCCAGCTCTTGCTCGAGCAGTAATACCAAAGCTTGCTGAATCACTTGGGAACGACTTTTCAAAGTGTACTTTTTTCTATATTTTTCAATAAAATCAACCGCTGATGCGGGGATGGAAATTGAGAGCTTTTCAGCATGCATGGGATGCATCTCCATAAAAAAGTAGTAAACTGAATGTTACTTGGAGTAGCAATTATTTACAAGGTCATTAGTTGGCTTTTCTAGGTCTTTTTGCTCCATCGTTGATACTCACCCCCACTCAAGCGATTCAATTGAGGCAAGACCTTTGTTACCAAAATAATGTACGAATTCTTTGCGAGGGATAGCGTGACCCTTTTCAAATCGTGCGGGAACGCAACGGTAACCACCTCGACTCGGTTTTTTAAATTCACTGATTGGCATATATGCAATTTGCTCAGGGGCTGCGCCTCGCTCATTTGCCGAAAAAAATGGGAGAACCAGTGCCATCTGTTGATGCACAGCAGACAAATTTCCCCTGTAGCCATACGAAGCTTTGTCTACTTTTACGGCTGTGGGGTAAAGGCCTTTTACCTGAATTGGACGGATGAGAACTTCACCTTTAACAGCCTTTGAGACTATAAAATCGAAGCCAACATCGCGTTTCGGGAAATAGACCGACCATCCTGCATCGCCAAATAAGCCAGCAACATAAAGCTCGGCAAAATAATCTCGAGTGTCGGGGGCAGCCATATGAAGCTCCTAATTGTAAAGTGGATAGCAAAAGTGTCGAAAATGTCGGGGATACCCGTATTAATTGCGAAACAATCCTGCCCAATATTTTATACGCATTTAATTTCAACCGCCGCAAACATCTTGGCACAGCTATCGTACCTACACCCAAAAGGAATTTTTCAAAACCTCAACAAACCAGTGTTTTTACCTGCGTCTCCCCACCCTAAAATACTGCGTATTTTCATAATAATCTTCACACTCATTTTCCGCAGCCCAGCCGGGCATGCCCAACAATGGCACAGGAGTAAGCTCGCGAGTGGTGGCGCAAAAATCAGGGGTGGCGAGCCGTGCTGCCAATGCGCTATCTATATGCATTAACTGTGCGGGTAGCGACCAAGTGAAAAACGCTGACTCAACTTGCAATAGCAGTCCTTGCCCAGTGATGCCGACGTAGGGCTGTACAGATTTTTCATATAGCCCGTGGCCGAAAATATAAAATCCCATCACGGTTTTAACTTGCTCGCGCTGTTGCCAGAATAATTTTTTCCATTGAAAATCGCGCAGCAAATTGGCTAATTTTTCATCCGCCGTTACTACGATCACGCCCGATTCATCCAGTAACGTATTGGCATCGCGCAATGCGCCGCGCCCGTTTTTATTAGGCAGAATTTGTGCCCGCTGTAAGGCGTGGTAATGCCGTGCATTAAGCGCTGCCTTTATTTTTGGGAAGGTCAACCACACCAACGCGTTAAACAGATCATGCCAGTTGTTAGCGCGCATCTGTACTTCGCCCGCAAGGTAACAGCGCGGCTCGTATTGCTGCTCGAATGTGAGCTTGCCCGTTTGTTGTGTAATAAAGCACAATAGTAAGCCGGTGTGCGTGACTATAGTTGGTTGCTGCTTTGCCAACAGTGCATTGCAATCTGCTAGTGTGGGAAAATTTGTGCTGTTTATATTTGCCAGTGCAGCGTGCAACGGTGCAAATAATGGCGATTGTAGTAATGATGCAGGATGCCATGCGGGGGCAGGTTGCTGATGCATAGCATCTGGTTTCGTGAGACTTGGCTGTGCGATTTTCACCGCCCGTAATCCCACAGGATTCCCCCAAATATTGCCATGCCAAACCATGTATTGTGCAAAAATGCTTTAAAGCAATCTTCCCGTTTGCGATGTTGTATGAGCGTGAAGTGATATACCGCAATGGCCGTTGCAACGGCCAGCCCGACATAATAAATCCATCCTTTTCCCAACATTTGTCCGACCATGACCAATATGTTTAATGTCGCGCCATAGCAAATCATCACAGCCACCACGTCGTATTTGCCAAACAGTAGCGCAGAAGAATGAATACCTAGATGAATATCATCGTCACGATCCACCATTGCATATTCAGTGTCATAGGCAATCACCCAAAATATATTGGCCAGCACCAGCCACCATGCCACCGCAGGTACGGTGTTGAGCTGCGCGGCAAATGCCATGGGAATGCCGAAACTAAAAGCAATACCAAGATAAGCTTGTGGGATAGCTAAAAATCGTTTGGTGTAAGGATAACTGGCTGCCAGCAATATCGCTGGAATTGATAATAATAAAGTGAGTGTGTTGAGTGTCAGCACCAACAACAGCGCAACGAACGCCAACCCGGCTGCCAGTATTAACGCTTCTTTTGGTGCGACCTGTCCGCTGGTGATGGGACGTTCGCGTGTGCGTTTGACATGTTTGTCTATGTCACGATCAACATAGTCATTAATGACACATCCAGCTGAACGCATGAGTACTGTGCCTAAAATAAATACCCCGACGATGTGCCATGTGGGATGACCCTGGCCTGCAATCCATACTGCCCACAGCGTAGGCCACAACAAGAGCAATATGCCTATCGGTCGATTAAGACGCGTGAGTTGGATATACAGTTGCAGACGAGAACGGGATATCATTTTGCTGAAATCACTTTTGAAATGTTATTTGGCAAGGTCAGTATATCTGGCAAAAAGACTTCGGTAACCAAAAGTGGTGCGCCATGCAAGGTGAACACCGAGCGCCGCGCCCATAACTTGGGTGGGGCAATTCCTAAATTTTCTACCGCGCGCCTATATAAAACATGATGCGATTTCAGCGCGTAATAATGCAACGGCGCGCGATGCACTATCGGGTGTGCAAAAAGTACTGCCCCTAACGGACGTGTCCCTAAGTTTTTTAAGCTACGCCAAACCCCGCGTAAATGCTGAGTTTCCACCACGCTGTGGGCAAATACTACTGGTTTAAAATCTGCATATAAATATACTTCTCGGGTAAATATTTTTTGATTGTTAGGCAATCCGAGCAGTACTGTTTCGTCATATGCAGCATTCATCTGTTTGCTGCGTAAAGTTTGCACACTGAATGTTTCACAACGTTGCTGGATGCGCGCCGTCAAGGAATCATTGTCTCGCAACCAGGGCGCGTAACTGCCGCTTGCCAGCGCGAATGTTTTCCAAAATTTATCACGCATGTAAATAGTCCTGCTTGTTTGCTAACCAGCGTTGTAGGTGCGCCTGCGCGTCTTGGGGGTAGTCATTTAACATTTCATCTGCCACGGCTTTAGCGAGGTCTAATAATTTTTCATCTTGTACAATGTCGGCAAAACGCAACATGGGCGCGCCGCTTTGACGTGCGCCTAACAATTCACCGGGTCCGCGCAAATTTAAATCTTGTCGTGCAATTTCAAAACCGTCGGTATTTTCATAAATAATTTTTAAGCGCGCGCGTGCTAACTCAGATAACGGTTGCTGAAATAATAATACACACACACTTTGTGCCACACCGCGTCCCACTCGGCCGCGTAACTGATGTAACTGCGCCAAGCCCATGCGCTCCGCGTGTTCAATAACCATAATGCTGGCATTGGGTACATCTACACCCACTTCAATGACAGTTGTCGCAACCAGTAATTGTATTTTCCCCGCCTTGAAAGCAGCCATGGTGGCAACTTTTATGCCACTTTCTTGTTTGCCGTGAATTAAACTTACGCGCAAATCTGGAAAGGCTAGTGTTAGTTGCTGGTGCGTTTCCAACAAGGTTTGTAATTGTAGTGTTTCTGAATTGTCTATCGTTGACTCTTCTATTAACGGGCATACCCAATATGCTTGATTACCAGCAAGACAGGTCTCGCGTACGCGTTCAAAAATTTCTTCTCGACGTGTATTATTAACCAGTCTGGTTATGATCGGGGTACGTCCTGGTGGCAATTCATTAATAGTTGAAATATCTAAATCTGCGTAATAACTCATCGCTAAGGTGCGCGGAATAGGGGTCGCACTCATGATAAGTTGATGCGGTGCAATACCTTTTTCCCTGAGGGTGAGGCGCTGCTGTACGCCAAATTTATGTTGTTCATCCACAACCATCAAGGCCAAATTATGAAAAGTGACCTGTTCTTGAAACAAAGCATGGGTACCAATTGTCAGTTGAATTGAGCCATCGGATATACCATTAAGCACAGTCTTTTTTTCATTTTTTTTCAAGCTACCAGTTAGCCAACCCAGATGTATGTCTAATGGAGTAAGCCACTCGGATAATTTTAAAAAATGTTGTTCCGCCAAAATTTCTGTCGGCGACATGAAAGCAACTTGGTAACCATTTTCTATAGCTTGCAAGGCGGCCAATACAGCCACGATAGTTTTACCACTGCCGACATCTCCTTGTAATAAGCGATGCATGGGATGTGGTTTTGAGAGGTCCTCGCTTATTTCATACAGTGTATTTTTTTGTGCGTCAGTTAATTTAAATGGCAGCAACTGAAGCAGTTGCCCTTTATATTTTTCTTGATTAAACAGGGGGGGCGCACGATAACTAAACCGTTTTTTATAATGCACGCGCATAGAGAGTTGCTGCGCTAATAATTCATCAAATTTTAATCTTTGCCATGCAGGATGTGTGCGATCCAGCAATGATTGTTCATCTAGTTGTGGCGGAGGGTTGTGTAGAAACTGCACACTTTCTGCAAATGACGCTAACTTAATTTTGCTTCGTAGTGGCAATGAAATCGTATCGTCCAAAGTTAATTCTTTTATCGCAGTTTGAATATATTTATTTAAGGTACGTTGCGTTAAGCCCGCTGTTGTTGGATAAATCGGGGTTAACTGTTTTTTTAGTGGGTTAGCCTGAGTCACTGTACTACATTTTGGATGGACCATTTCTAAACCGAAATATCCCATTCTAGCTTCACCTAGTACGCGAACATTTTTTCCAATAGCTAATTGTTTTTGTTGACTGGGATAAAAATTCAAAAAGCGCAAGTATAAAATACCACTATCATCTTGCACTTGTGCAATCAAACAGCGACGTGGACGAAACATGACTTCACAATGGGTGATCTCACCTTCAACTTGCGCGCCCTGTCCTTCATTAAGTTTGGCAATTTTTACAATGCTGGTTTCATCTTCATAGCGCAGTGGAAGATGCAATGCTAAATCGATAGGACGCAGGATGCCTATTTTTTCTAGTTTGTTGCGCGTTGCGGGGGGAATGGATAACGGCAATGAGTTTGCCAAACTGCCTGGTGAAAAAAGCACAGGTATAACCACTAATCCTGCACGTGCATAATCCCATCCATTTCAACCAATGCGTTGCGTGGCAAGGCTGCCACACCCATGGCTGCACGTGCGGGATAGGGTTTGTGAAAATAATTAGACATAATTTCATTGACCATGGGGAAATAGCTTAGGTCAATTAAATAAACATTTAGTTTAACTATGTCATTCAAACTGCCGCCTGCAGCGACTGAAACTGCGCGCAGGTTTTGAAAAACACGATGTATTTGCAATTCTATACCATCAACCATTTGCATGGATTCAGGAGCTAATCCAATTTGCCCAGATAAATAAACTGTGTCGTTTACGCGCACCGCCTGCGAATACGTGCCAATTGCAGTAGGTGCGTCGGGTGTTTGAATAATTTGCTTAGACATTTATGCTCAGTGGATTTAATCAGTGTCGAATATTCAGTCCAGCTACGCGATAAAATTCTTCTAAATTGCTCAAATCTTTATATACCGCTGCTGCGCCAGTAAAATCTTGCTGTTGCGTATACAAATTAGTGGTGATAAAAGTTTTTATTCCTGCCGCCAAGCCTGATTTTAAACCATTCTCTGAGTCTTCCAAGGCAATACAGTTGTCTGGTTTAAGTTTCATTTTATTTAAAACCCATTCGTATATATCTGGCGCAGGCTTCTTTTTGGAAACGATATCTCCGCAACCGATTGCATCAAACATGGTTTCATAGTCCTTGCCAAATTCTTGCTCCATTAAAGCCGTGACATTTTCTGGTGAGGTGGTGGTGGCAATAGCTAAACGTATATTGGCTTTTTTTGCATCAACAATTAATTTTTTAATATTAGGACGAAAAGGAATCAATCCTTTTTTTAACATGGTGGTGTAATGAGTAGTTTTTATCATATGCAGATTTTTTACAAAATTTTCATATTCGTCAGGTTTTTTATAATCTAGCAAATATGTTTCTACGAAATGTTTTATACGTTCTTTGCCACCAGTAATTTTTAATAACTTGTCATACAGTGGCACATCCCAATTCCAATTTAAATTATTTTCAGAAAAAGCGCGATTGAATGACACACGATGAGCTTCTTCAGTATCCGCTATAGTGCCGTCTACATCAAAAATGATTGCCTGAATTTTCATGGAGTACTGTTTTGATTTTTTATTTTATACATCCAAATTTTTTACACCCAACGCATTGTGTTCAATAAATGCGCGACGCGGTTCGACCACATCGCCCATTAACATAGTAAAAGTTTCATCGGCTGAAATTAGATCTTCAATTTGTACACGTA
This sequence comes from Gallionellaceae bacterium, assembly GCA_021731185.1. Taxonomy (GTDB): domain Bacteria; phylum Pseudomonadota; class Gammaproteobacteria; order Burkholderiales; family Gallionellaceae; genus Nitrotoga. The sequence continues at coordinate 2,954 of JAKFXW010000026.1, read as the reverse complement.
ACAAAATTCTATTTTTCGAATCCATTGTTGTTTCTCGTAATTGCTCAGGATTCATTTCTCCTAATCCTTTGTAACGTTGTATGCTGATTCCTCGTTTTGCTTCCGTTAACAACCATTCCATTACTTGTCGAAAATCTTTTACACGCACTTGTTGTTCACCACGCTTAATATATGCACCTTCACCCAATAATCCATGAAGTGCTTGAGCCGTAGATTTTATTTGAGCATAATCTCCACTTAAAAGGAAATCGGATTCTATGTAACTAACAGAAAAGTTTCCATGTAACTGTTTTTCTAGTCGCAAACGATAGGTCTCTTCATCATCTGTTTCTACTTTTACAATTATTCCAATGCCACAAACCTGTTGCAATTGAGTTGCACTTTGTGTGGCTGCTTTTAGATTGCTGAAATCTATACCAGGATGTTTCAACATTGCATAAAGCGCTTCTACTGCGATAACGCGAGACATTCTTTCTATTATCGCTTCAACCAGCAAATATTCTTTTGCAAGTTTTTCCAATGTTTCACTTGATATTGGGGGTGTTTGTTGATTAATATGTAATTCTGCGCCTATGAGTGCTGAGCGCAGTATATACAATTTCATTTCATGATCATCTTTTAGGTATCTTTCATCTTTACCCTGTTTTACTTTGTAGAGGGGTGGTTGTGCAATGTAAACATGCCCGCGTTCTACCAGTTCAGGCATTTGTCGATAAAAAAATGTTAATAATAACGTTCGAATATGCGCACCATCTACATCGGCATCCGTCATGATTACAATACGGTGATACCTTAATTTGTCTGGGTTATATTCTTCACGGCCGATGCTTGTTCCAAGCACTGTAATTAAAGTAACAATTTCTTGGGATGAAATAATTTTTTCGAATTGAGCTCGTTCTACGTTTAATATTTTTCCCTTAAGTGGTAAAATTGCTTGAAATTTTCGATCCCGACCTTGTTTTGCTGATCCACCAGCAGAATCCCCTTCAACTAAATATAACTCTGATTTTGCTGGATCTTTTTCTTGACAATCTGCTAATTTTCCAGGCAATCCAATGTTATCCAACACACCTTTTCGTCGTGTAAGTTCTCTTGCTTTGCGGGCAGCTTCTCTAGCACGAGCAGCGTCAATTACTTTTCCAACAATAACTTTTGCATCAATTGGTCGCTCCAATAAATAGGCCATTAACTGTTGACTGACTGTTTCTTCAACAACAGGACGAATTTCTGAAGAAACCAATTTATCCTTTGTTTGTGATGAAAACTTGGGATCAGGTAATTTTACTGATAAAACTGCGGTTAATCCTTCACGCATGTCATCGCCAGTGGTTTCAACTTTAGCTTTTTTAGCGAATTCTTCAGCTTCTATATAGTGATTTAAAGTTCGAGTCATTGCAGTACGCAATGCAGTTAGGTGTGTTCCACCATCACGCTGGGGAATATTGTTCGTAAAACATTGAACAGACTCTTGATATGAATCATTCCATTGCATTGCAATTTCTACTGTTATTCCATCTTTTTCGGTTTTCGCATAAAACACATTGGGATGTAATACACTTTTGTTTCTATTCATGTATTCAACAAAACCTTTTATTCCACCAGTAAATGCAAAATTCTCATCTTTGTTATTTCTTTTATCAACCAATGAAATTTGTACGCCATTATTTAAAAAAGACAGCTCGCGCAATCGTTTGGCTAATATTTCAAAATGAAATTCAACCACACCAAAAGTTACAGCGCTAGGTAAAAAGTGAACTTCTGTTCCTCGTTTATTCGTTTCACTAATTACTTTTAGTGGTGTAACAGGTTCACCATGATGAAATTCCATAAAATGAGTTTTTCCATCACGTCGAATGGTTAACCTTAACCATTCTGATAATGCATTTACAACTGAAACACCAACACCGTGTAACCCACCAGAAACTTTATAAGAATTACCATCAAACTTTCCGCCCGCATGTAAAACCGTCATAATAACTTCAGCAGCAGATCGCCCCTCTTCTTTATGTATATCAGTAGGAATACCGCGCCCATTATCAATTACACTAATCGAGTTATCTGGGTGAATGATCACTTGTACTTCATTACAATATCCCGCCAAAGCTTCATCAATTGCGTTATCAACTGCTTCAAAAACCATATGATGTAAACCCGTTCCATCATTGGTATCTCCAATATACATACCCGGACGTTTTCTTACTGCTTCTAAGCCTTTCAATACTTTAATGTTTGTTGAATTGTATTCATTCATAACTTTTTTCCTTTGTTTCACGTGAAACCGTATTTAAATTCTCATTGGCATAACAACATATTTAAAATCTTCATTGTTCGGTATTGTTAATAAAATACTGCTGTTTGCATCACCAAATGAAAACGTAACGTTTTCATTTGGTATATTATTTAATCCTTCTAATAAATAATTTACATTAAATCCTATATCTATTGCTTGTCCTTGATATGTTGTTTCTATATCTTCCTGGCTTTCTTCTTGTTCATTATTACTGCTTATCAAGCGTAAATTTTTTTCTGTCAAAACAAATCGAATTCCTTTAAATTTTTCATTAGAAAGAATTGCTGCACGTTGTAATGCTTGTGTAATAATTGTTTTATTAAGTGTTAAATGATTTGAGTAATTAGGAATTACACGATCATAATCAGGAAATTTTCCGTCTATAATTTTTGTAATTAATGAGGTGTTTGAGAAATTTAATCGTGCTTGGTTTTTGGCTAGCCCAATAATAATTTCTTCATCAGTATCCGTTAGCAATTTAGTTAATTCATTTATTGTTTTTCTTGGCAAAATTACTTCTTGTTTTTCATGAAATTCAATTAAGTTTGTTTTTATAAATGCAAGTCTATGTCCATCTGTAGCTATTAATTTTAATTCATTTTTATCAATTACGAACAACACGCCATTTAGATTATAACGAATATCTGGTTGTGCCAGGGCATAT
>JAKFXW010000226.1 GCA_021731185.1 Gallionellaceae bacterium | reverse complement strand
CAATGGAAAAGTGCTGGGGAATTGCCAAAGCTGGAAAGAATGATTGCTCCGGCCCTAAAAGTGCTCATTCATGTGCCGGCAATGCAAAGGTAAATAATGACCCTAACGATTTTGTTGTTGTACCAAAAGGAGCTTGCGACAAAATTGCTCAAGGTTCGATGATGTCAAAGATGCCAGGCATGTCGAAGGACAGCATGTAATGTAATGCAATCGCCTGCAATCCAAAAATTACCCAATGTTGCAGGGATTGGCTTGCGGGCACCCCATTACCAAGAAATTTTGCATCATCTGCCACAGTTAGGTTGGGTAGAGGTGCATAGTGAGAATTTTTTTGCAGGCGGTGCTGCGTTACATACCTTACTCAAAGTACGCGAGCATTACGCCGTCAGTTTGCATGGCGTTGGCTTAGGACTCGCCTCGCCCGCACCACTGAATAAAAAATATTTACTCGATTTAAAAAATTTGTGTGCCGCGATACAGCCCACATTGATTTCAGAGCACTTGTGCTGGAATTCAATCGATGGTGAATTCATCAATGATCTACTCCCTTTCCCTTACACACGTTTATCTCTACAACATGTCGCTGCGCGAGTGGAAGAAGTGCAACAAACCCTGGGCCGTCAAATCCTGATAGAAAACATTTCCAGCTATATAGCTTTTACACGCAGTGAAATGAGTGAGGCTGAATTTTTGGCTGAGCTGTCAAACCAAACAAAGTGCGGCATTTTATTGGATGTAAATAATCTGTACGTTAACGCACACAATTTAAATGTTGATGCTGATGCTTTCATTAAATCTCTACCTGCAGATGCCGTCGGTGAATATCACCTGGCTGGGTACAGCGTGCAAGAGAATTGTTTAATCGACACTCACAGCGCAAAGGTCAGTGATGGAGTATGGGAGTTATATCAAAGCGCATTGCAACAGATAGGGTCTCGTCCCACTTTGATCGAATGGGATACCGACCTTCCAACCTTGGCCGTCTTGCAAGAGGAGGCCGCACACGCGCAATTTTATTTGGATCAAGAGCATGAATATTTGGCAGCATGACCTTAAAGAATTATTGCAGGCAATCCGTCTAGGACACGCACTGCCCGCGCAATTAGCCCACAGCCCACATTATCCAACAGAACAAGCACTCGAAGTTTATCGCAACGGATATCGTGGCAATTTACAGGGCGCATTGCTAATGATCTACCCCGTAGTAGCGCAAATTGTCGGGGAAGATTTTTTCAAATATATGGCGCGCAAATACATTCAAACACACCCATCGCGCAGTGGCAATTTACATGACTATGGTTCTAGGATGGCTGACTTTATTTCGACTTTTCAACCTGCACGGCATCTGCAATATTTATCCGATGTTGCTACGCTTGAATGGGCTTGTCACAAGGCCTATTACGCCGCAGATGTTCTGCCATTCGATTATTCAACGCTGAGAAATATAGATGCTGAAGAGTATGGAAATTTAATTGGGTTGTGCCACCCAGCTTGCGACTTAATATTTTCCCTCTACCCAATTGTTGATATTTGGCACGCACATCAGTCCGATACAACAAAAAATTTTAATGTTGGCTTGGCCCGTGGTGGTTGCTGTGCGCTAGTTAGCCGCACTCACAACAATGAAGTGCAGGTTAGCACCTTACCGCCTGCCTCAGGTGACTGGCTGCATCAAGTAAAAATTGGTAGCACTTTAGGGGTAGCAACAAGTCAGGTGTTAGCTAAGTATCCAGAATTTAATTTAGCAGAAACCTTGACGCATTTTATAAATCAGCAAATTTTGATTAGCCTTTTCTTATTGCAGGAGCCGAGCAATGTCATTACTCAATAAAATTTTGTCGCTGTATTACCGCAACATCCGCCTGTTTAGTTACTTGGCTCCGGCACTAGACCTCGGGTTACGGCTGCATATAGCAAACATATTTTTTAAATCTGGTTTGACGAAAATCAAGACCTGGGACAGTACTCTATATTTATTTAGCGAAGAATATCGCGTGCCATATATACCCAGCGAGCTGGCAGCGTGGATGGCCACTGCGGGAGAGTTAGTCTTGCCTGCCTTGCTTGTCCTTGGATTATTTGGACGATTTGCCGCACTCGGCCTATCTATTGTGAATGGCATAGCAGTTATCGCCTACGCTCATGGCTTAAGCGAAGCTGGGCTGAATCAACATTTTTATTGGGGATTAATTCTTGCCATACTACTAGTACATGGAAACGGCAAATGGGCTATTGATACGTTGATTGAGCGTCGCATCCAATCCACTGGACGATAATGAAACTCAACCCACTCCGCGTTTGGAAAAATCACGCAGGCGAAAACCAAGTACCCAGAGCGTAGCAAAATATACTGCGATGCCTGCGGCTATCAACCAGGATAAGTGAATGATGCGCGTCCAGCCTGTACGAGCCAACCAGCTTTGCTCGGTACCCATGCCAAACCACAAAGTCAGACCCAGTAAAATCAACGCTACAAATAATTTAGTGAAGAACTCGAACCAGCCTGGCTGCGGTTGGTAAATCTGATATTTACGCAGCAAATAATACAGCATTCCAGAATTTAAACACGCCCCCAAGCTAATGGAAAGTGCTAGTCCGGCGTGTTGCAACGATTCCACGAACAAGAAAAATATCAAGTTCAACGCCTGCGTAACCAGCAAGGTAACTATCGCAACTTTGACTGGCGTTCTAATATTTTGTCGTGCATAAAATGCAGGTGCTAAAACCTTAACTGACAATATGCCGATTAGCCCGACGCTGTATCCCACCAGCGCATTGCGCGTCATTTGCACATCATTTACCCCAAACGCGCCATGTTGAAAAAATGTTGCCAGCAATGGCACGGCAATTAAACCAAGTGCCAGAGCGGCAGGCAGCGCCAGCATAAAAAGTAAGCGCAACCCCCAATCCAACATTTTTGAATATTCAGCGGTGTCGCCATTTGAATGCAGCTTGGACAAAGATGGCAACAGTATCGTGCCCAGTGCCACCCCGAGCAAGCCGGATGGAAATTCCATCAAACGATCTGCGTAGTACAACCACGACACGCTGCCCGCAATCATGAACGAAGCAAAAATAGTGTTGATGAGCAAACTGATTTGACTAACCGATACGCCAAATATCGCGGGGCCCATTTGTTTGAGTATGCGCCGCACACCTTCATCTTTAAAATTAATACTGAAGCGCGGCATCATGCCGATTTTTTTAAGAAATGGAATTTGAAAAAGTAATTGCACCACACCTGCCACGAATACCGCTATCGCCAAGGCCAGAATGGGCGGATTGCAATACGGTGCAAGCCACAGCGCGGCTGCGATAAAACAAATGTTCATCAATACCGGGGTGAATGCCGGTACCCAGAATTTATTATAAGTGTTCAGTATGCCCGCAGCGACTGACACCAGTGAGATGAAGAAAATGTAGGGAAAGGAGATTTGCAGCAGCTGCACGGTGAGCTTGAATTTATCGGGTGTGGCAACAAAGCCAGGCGCGCTGATGTACACCAGTATCGGCGCAGCAATAATGCCTATCAACGTGACCACAAATAAAATTAATGCCAGTAAGGTGGTTACATGATCCAGCATTAATTTGGTTTCATCATTCCCGCGTCGATTTTTATATTCGCTGAAGATAGGCACGAATGCTTGTGAAAATGCACCTTCGGCAAACAGGCGGCGCAACATGTTGGGTAACTTGAATGCAACAAAAAATGCGTCGGTTGCCATACCCGCACCAAAAATTCGTGCGATTAAAATATCACGAACGAAGGCCAGCACACGCGAGAGCAAGGTCATGCCACTGATGGTGGAAAGTGCTTTAAGCAAGTTCATGCGGCAAGACCCAATGCGGGAAAAATAACCAAGGCACTACAGAATAAGCGAGCGTGACGAATCACAATATAATTTCTGCACATGAAAAATACAGCAACTTTATTTCTGTCATATTGCCTTGAATATTCATGGTTACTAAACTTGCAGAATCATATCACTCCTGACCAAAGTGCGCCTCAGCGGTAATGCAAGCCCGCAGATTTAAAAAGTCAGATTAAAAATTAATCAGCTTGGCATCCGGGCGAGAAGCATGTGCATGCAGATCGTTCATGCCGCCAAAAACTGAATTTTTGATCAACATATTTTCCTTAATGCCGCGCACTTCGGCGCATGGTTTACATACAATCACTTTAGCATTCGGATTTGCAAAAACCTCCTCGAAACGTGAGGGCGGGCCAAATGGAATCATTTTTTGATGCGCACCTTCCAGCGCAATGGTCACGGAATCATGGAACAACATGATCATGACCGTATCGCCCGCCTGTAAAGCGGAAGCTGCAAAAATGAATGGCAGCGCGCCGCGCGTAATATCGGTCGGACCCCAGGTTGTAGAAATTGCGTAGTGCATAACATCTCCTTAAGTTAGTTAAAAAATCACTGCAAGGACATCAAAATTGATTCAGAGGAATTTTTATATATGAAACACCGTTGCTCTCTACTGGCGGCAACTCACCTGCACGAACATTGATCTGCACCGCAGGCAAAATCAGCGTGGGCATTTCCAAAGTCGCATCACGCTTGATACGCATCTCCACAAACTCTGCTTCGGTGATCCCGTCATGCACATGAATATTTTTTGCACGCTGCTCGGCCACCGTGCTCTCAAAATTTACCGGGCGATTGTTCGGCGGATAATCATGACACATAAACAACCGAGTCTCTGATGGCAGACTCAATAATTTTCGCGTTGAGGCATACATCGTTTTTGCATCGCCGCCGGGGAAATCGCAACGCGCCGTGCCCACGTCCGGCATAAATAAAGTATCCCCAGTAAACACCGCATCGCCAAATTGATAGGCCATACACGCTGGGGTGTGTCCGGGTACATAAAGCGCCCGACCAACCAGATTGCCGACGCGTATAGCTTCATCTTCTTTTATAAGATGATCAAACTGCGAGCCATCTTGTTTGAAGGTAGACTCCAAATTGAAAATTTTTTTGAATACTTTTTGCACCTCTGTGATGTGGTCGCCTATGGCCGTCTTTCCACCTAACTGAGCTTTCAAATAAGGCGCGGCAGAAAGATGATCAGCGTGCGCGTGTGTTTCTAAAATCCACTCAACCTGCAATTTATTTTCACGCACAAAGGCAATCACTTGGTCGGCAGAAGCATGACTGGTGCGCCCGGATTTAGGATCATAGTCCAACACGGAATCAATGATGGCACAGGCCGACCCGACCGCCTCATACACTATATAAGTAACGGTCCAAGTGCTGGAATCAAATATACCGTGAACCTGGGGACGACTGGTTGAAGTAAGCATTGCGTGAACTCCATGTCAATAATATACCTGTAAACATTATATTGACATATAATATATTAGTCAATATAATGTTTACGCTAATTCAAGCCAAGGTAATTCAAAGAAGGCCACTCATATGAAATCTTTAAAAGTAGAGCTATCCCGGATGCACGAGGCTGCTGGAGAAGCATGTCGGCTCATGCGCGTCCTCTCGAACCCTGATCGCCTGCTATTGTTATGTCAACTGTCGCAAGGTGAGCAATGCGTCAGCGAGCTGGAAACGCTACTGGGCATTGTCCAACCCACCTTATCTCAACAACTGACTGTTTTACGCGATGAAGCGTTGGTAAACACCAGGCGCGAAGGGAAAAATATCTACTATCAAATAGCCAGCCCGCAAGCACTGGCTGTGCTACAGGTTCTATACAAACAATATTGTAATAATTAAGGAATAAACATGATTGATTGGGCACACTTTACACCTTGGGCATCGCTATCGGGCGGCGTTTTAATTGGCGTCGCGTCGGCTTTATTTATTTTATTGCATGGCCGCATTCTAGGCATCAGTGGCATTTTAGGCGGTTTATTGCCTCCAAAGGCGAATGATGCAACCTGGCGCATTACATTCTTGCTGGGTCTATTCGCTGCACCTTTTGTGTTTAGTGCACTGGCTCCAGCAGGATATATGCAGATGCCACGTATCGATGCCAGTTACACCATGCTCATCGTGGCGGGCTTGATGGTAGGAATCGGCACACGCTATGGTTCCGGTTGCACCAGTGGTCATGGCGTATGCGGCTTGTCACGCTTGTCCTTAAGATCATTGATCGCGACGGGCACATTTATGGTCGCAGGATTTGCCACCGTTTACATGATTCGTCACATACTTTAAGGAGAATCAACATGCAACGATTCAGCGAATTTATGGTTGGATTGATATTTGGAGTCGGACTGATTCTCTCAGGTATGACTGACCCCGCAAAAGTTATCGGTTTTTTAGATCTATTTGGTCAGTGGGATCCATCGTTAGCCTTGGTAATGGGCGGTGCGATTGCGGTGGGCATTTTTTCTTTTGCTCTAGCCAAAAAACGCACCGTCAATTTTTTTGGCGGGGCATTACATTTACCAAAAAATGATCACATTGATAAACGACTAATCATTGGAGCATTGCTGTTCGGCGCAGGCTGGGGTATTGCTGGATATTGCCCGGGACCTGCGCTGGTGTCGATGGCCTCCGGGCAAGCAGAAGGTATAACATTTGTGGCAGCCATGTTGGTCGGCATGATTGTTTATGAATTGGCACAGCGCACAATACACAAACCCAGGATGACGGATTGATGACCTCAACAAAATCCTGGCGGCAATGGTTACCCACTCTACCGATATTGAATTGGGGGCGACGTTATGACCGAGCAACACTGGCAGGCGATTTAACTGCCGCACTCATCGTTACTATCATGCTCATCCCGCAAAGCTTGGCCTATGCCATGCTGGCTGGTTTGCCGCTCGAAGTGGGGCTTTATGCCTGCATCGCACCCTTGTTGCTGTACACCATTTTTGGCAGCAGCCGCGTGCTGGCGGTAGGCCCGGTGGCGGTTGTTTCGTTGATGACTGCAACTGCCATTGGTAGCCACGCCATCGCCGGATCACCCATGTATTGGTCGATTGCCCTCACCTTGGCTTTTCTCTCCGGCGCGATACTGCTCCTCATGGGCATCTTCCGTCTGGGATTTTTAGCCAACTTTTTGAGCACGCCCGTTATCTCAGGATTCATCACTGCCTCAGCCTTGCTGATTGCGGCCAGCCAACTCAAGACCCTCATGGGCGTAGCTGCCGAGAGACATAATTTCATCGCCCCACAAGGGGACAATGAATTAATCACATCACTCATCCGGCAAATTCCACAAGCGCATGGACTCACGCTCATAATCGGTGTGTTCGCACTCTTATTCTTGCTGGCAGTCAGACTAGGACTTAAACAATTATTAGTACGCTGGGGCATCGCCGAAAAAATTGCCACTGGCATCACCCGCACCGCCCCAGTTTTTTTAATTGCCCTCACCATTCTTCTAGCCTGGATTTTTCAATGGCAAGCGCAAGGCGTGAAAATTGTCGGCACGATTCCGCAAAGTCTGCCGCCTTTTACCCTGCCATTGTGGGATATGGCGTTGTGGAAAGAATTGGCTCTCCCTGCCCTACTCATCAGCGTGGTAGGTTTTGTGGAATCGATATCTATCGGGCAAACTCTGGCCACTCAACGTCGTCAGCGCATCGAGCCGAATCAGGAACTGGTCGCATTGGGTGCGAGTAATTTATCAGCATCGTTCACTGGCGGATTTCCTGTTACTGGCGGCTTTGCGCGATCCGTCGTTAACTTTGACGCTGGCGCGCAAACGCCTGCAGCAGGCGGATTTGCCGCGATCTGCATCATGCTCGCCGCACTGCTGTTGACCCCTGCTCTGTATTACCTGCCGCAAGCAATCCTGTCCGCAACCATCATGGTCGCGGTTTTATCGCTGGTAGATATAGGCATTTTGAAAAGAACTTGGGCTTATTCAAAATCGGATTTCGCCGCCGTGGCCACCACCTTGCTGGTGACTTTATGGGTGGGGGTGGAAGCAGGTTTGCTGGTCGGCATCGGCGTTTCTCTGGCACTGTTTATTTTTCGTACCAGTCAGCCGCACATTGCTACAATCGGCTTGGTGCCTGGCACTGAGCATTTTAGAAATGTGTTGCGTCATGATGTGCTGGTCAGTCCGCAGGTAGTTAGTTTACGAGTTGACGGTAGCCTGTATTTTGCGAATGCACGCAGTCTGGAAGATCGCATCAATCAAACAGTTGCCGACAATCCAGCCATACAGCATCTACTTTTACAATGCTCGGCAATCAATGACATTGATGCCAGCGCGCTGGCAAGCCTGGAGTCGCTCAACCAACAATTACGCGAAGCGGGCATTACATTGCACTTGACCGAAATCAAAGGCCCGGTGATGGATAAACTGCAGCAAACCCATTTTTTACGCGACTTGAGTGGCAAAATTTTTCTCACGCACTATCAGGCCATACATGAGCTTGCACCAGAGATCAATCATCAACATTTTCCTACAAGAAACCGACAGTCACGCAGTGATTGTCAGTAAATAATGCCAATGCTAATTTATTGAGCCATCAATCTTATTCCCGCCTGCGGGGGAAGGACAGAGAGTGCGTGAGGGAGAAATCTAGCATTCTTAAATAAGAAATGGGCTTAAATAAGTTTCCCAATAAATTAATTTTTGGGCAATAAAAAAAGGCCTGCATCGCGCAGGCCTTTTTTTATTCAGCATTATTTCCGCAACGTCTTCAGCGCACCACCCCAAGCCACCACTTGGTCGAGCATCGCACTGACCGATTTCTCATGCATGGCTGCGGGTTTGAAGGTGGTGAAATTTTCAAAGTCAGTAAACAAAGAAAGTGCCACTTGCGCGCGCACGTCTGCAATTTGCAGCTCACCTGCAATCAAGCGTAAATTTTCCACCGCGCGCGTACCGCCCACGCTGCCGTATCCTACAAACCCCGCCGCCTTGTTGTTCCATTCTTTATAGAGATAATCGATCGCGTTCTTAAGCGCACCAGAGGTAGCGTGATTGTATTCCGGCGTAACAAAAACATAGGCATCGTAAGCAGCAATTTTAGCCGACCACACCTTGGTGTGTGGCTGACTATACTGCCCCATTGAAGGCGGCACCGGCTCGTCGAGTAGCGGCAAGTTGTAGTCTTTAATATCTACAATTTCATATTCTGCATCACTGCGCTTTTTTGCAATTTCGTGTACCCACCGCGCGACAGCTTCTGCTTTGCGTCCGGGACGTGTGCTGCCGATGATAATCGCGACTTTAATCATAATGAGTCTTCTCCTTAATAAATTGATCAAAAATATGGCTGAAATTACGACTGTCAGCATACTACACCCTGCCTAAAAATAGCGCGCCTTATAACCAACGCGTTATACAAATTCTGCCACACCTATTCGTATTGCTTCTCCGCCTGTTTTAATGTTGCGCAGGGTAGAACCGCGCACTTCTCTATGCGACTGAATTTATATTTTTACTGCGCGCGTAAGCAAATATTCCTGATGAACGACGTTGTCATGCAGATACCTGCTCACCAGCTCATCCACCTCTTTGCGCCAGGCTGTAAGGCGCACGGGCTCTTTCTCTAGTGCCCGCACCATACGCACAAACGGGCCGGCCTTGGCTTCTTGCAAGAGCCGCACGTGTTGCGGACTGAGCGCTGGAATCAACATGATGCCGCGCTCAAAAACGATGTCGCCAACTTTATTTGCCAGCCGTTGCTGCACGATGGAAACATCTCCCCATTGCATAGGCGGGGCGAACCCGCCGGGTGGCGGAATATATCTGGCATTCAACGCAAACAATCGTCCAATCAGTTGTTCTGGCGGCCACGTAGCAAAAGCCAGCGTCCCGCCTGGTTTAAGTACCCGGAGCATTTCTGACAGCGCAACTTCCGGCCTGGGTGCAAACATATGCCCAAACTGACTGAGCACCACATCAAAAGCCGCGTTCTGAAACGGGAGTGCCTCCGCATCGCCTTCCTGCCAGATCACATCATCCATGCCCGCAACTGCGGCACTCTGCTTCGCGTGCTCAAGCAGAGATGGTGTCAGATCAAGCCCCGTCACTTTCGCTCCCCTACTCCGTGCGGTGATCGCCACAACACCAGTTCCTGTGCCTACATCCAACACCAGGTGACCTTTAGTCACTCCGGCAAATCGAACCAGATGTCCAGCCACGGGCGTGGTAAACACTGCGATGTCCGCAAAATTTCCCATCGACCAAGTCTCTCGTTGCTTGGACTTAAATTCTGCAACAGCTTCTTCGCTCATTTTTATTTCCTTTTAAATAGAACAGTAATGAATAAGGTGGGCGCGCTCAAAAATCAACCACAAAGCCAGAAGCTTGCGAGCCACCGCTCATTATTAAAAACTGTATTGCAAACCCAATGTGTATCCGAATATTTTTCGATTACATTATATCCAGTGCTTGTAATATTCCAGCATTCTTTTATTATCAACCCTGCCTCTCAAGTATGGCAGTTTATTTTTTATGCATGACCAAAACAAAGGCTAAACCATGAAAAAATTATTCAGACATCTCTCTCTTACAATTTTTATTTCTGTGCTGTTATCTCCCGCAACAGTGTTAGCAGATGCAGCACCTGCTGTGGTTTACTGGGATTCTGCAACTGGCAAGACGCTGCGTGCGCGCATGTCTGCCGATGCAGATTACTGGCAGCTTGCCCCGACTTTTGCCGTGCAAATGACGCAATCTTTTTGCGGGATAGCCAGTGCAATTACAGTGCTGAATGCCATGCCAATCAACAAACCAGTTGATCCGATTTATGCACCGCACGCGTACTTCACGCAGAACAATTTTTTCACACCCGCTGTCGAAAAAATTATCCCGTCACAAACCGTGTTGAAGATGGGTATGACGCGCGATGAAATGTCCACTGCACTGCTGCAACATAGCGTTAAAGTGAAATCCATAGCGGGTGATAGCCTTGATGATGCAGCACTGCGTAGCTTGCTTAAAAAAGCGTTGGGAGAAGATGGGCAATATGTGCTGGTTAATTTTTTGCGCGCCAGTCTAGGACAAGTCGGCGGCGGACACTGGTCGGTATTGGCAGCTTACGATACTGAATCTGACAGCGTGTTGCTGCTCGATGTCGCCAAATATAAATACGCCCCTGCGTGGGTCGGCATCAACACATTGCGCCTAGCCATCAATACAATCGACACCACCAGTAACAAACCACGCGGGCTGGTGCTCGTTTCAAAGTGAGTATATCCACTGCGTAGAGTAGGAAGAGTGGACATCGTTATTCTAATTCCTGATAAAAACGATCACCGTGTTGGCTTCGTTTTCGGTTCCTAGCCGTACTCAAATGTACTGTCTTCGTCACCTCATCCTTGCCGCCTTGTGCTCCTGTTTATCAGAAATTAGAATTACACATCTGGTTGTCTCTTTTTCTCATGATAATGTGGGGCATGTAAATTTTAAGTTGTTGCAAACGTTAAGAATGCAGTAAGCAGCAGTTGTAGGAAGCCTAGTGGCTAGAGGTGCAAAAAAAACAGGTGTAGTTATTTTTATATATTTCAAGGAGTGATCATGAGAAAATTTTTGATGGTATTGGCAATATGTTTGAGCAGTGCAACAGCTCAAGCGGCACTGCAGGGCAACGAGGTGGATTACAAAGCGGGGGGCGTAACGCTCAAGGGTTATATCGTTTACGACGATGCTTTCAAGGGCAAACGTCCGGCGGTGTTGGTGGTACACGAGTGGTGGGGGCACAACGAATACGCGCGCAAGCGGGCACGCATGTTAGCGGAACAGGGTTATACCGCGCTGGCCGTGGATATGTATGGCGACGGCAAACAAGCCCATCATCCCGATGATGCCGGGAAATTTGCCACCGAAGTGAGCAAAAATATGGACATGACTAAAGGACGTTTTGAGGCGGGTATGAAATTATTGCGCGAACACAAAACCGTGGATGGCAACCAACTGGCGGCGATAGGCTATTGCTTCGGCGGGAGTATCGTACTGAATATGGCGCGCATAGGGCAGGACTTGAAAGGCGTAGCCAGCTTCCACGGCTCGCTGGGCACCAGCAATCCCGCTGAGCCCGGCAAAATTAAAGCACGGATTATTTCATTTTCGGGCGAGGCCGATCCGATGATAGGGGCTGATTCAGTCGCCGCATTTAAAAAAGAAATGGATCATGCCAAAGCAAACTATCGGGTGGTGGTCTATCCCGGCGCACAGCATGCTTTCACCAATGTTGAAGCCGATGAACTTGGCAAGAAATTCAAGCTGCCACTGGCCTACAACGCCGAAGCAGACAAAGATTCCTGGCAGCAAGCGACGGTATTTTTGAAAGAAGTGTTCGGCAAAAAATGATTGATTTGTGAGTTGCCACGTCTCAAACACACCATGACCGACGCTAACAATTCCTGATCTACCCGGATGCACTCGGTTATTAGTAAATTTTGGGGCTGAAGTAAATTAGCTTAAATGTTAAGCTGATTTACTTCAGCCCCAAATGAATAATATAGACATACGCTCACTACTTGCTATTTTGTCGTGATTGCTAAGGAAACACTGATTAAATGTCTACACGGGCGAATTGCTATGTTGCACGGCACTCGGAATCCTCATGTATACCGCATACACTCCGGTTCCTGCGTGCCATGCGCCTTGCACTTCTTCCCGCTCGCCGATTTAATCAGTGCCTCCCTAAATTAACCACTCTCGTTTGACCACCTCGAATTTTTCGTTGAACCAATATATAAGAGGTGTTCCTGAAGGAATCTCAACTTTTTCGATAGCGTCCGGCGCAATTTGTTCAAGATGCATAACCAAACTGCGTATTGTGTTGCCGTGGCTGACCACCAGCACGCTCAATTTTTTGACCAGACTCGGCATCAGCACCTCATACCAATAGGGCAGCAGGCGAAGCTGGCAATCCAACAGGCTCTCGCTGCATGGCAATAATGCCGGATCTATGCCAGTATACAGTGAATCAAAACGTGGATGGCGTGGGTCATTCATGCCTAAGGGCGGCGGTGCATCAAAGTAGCCACGCCACCAGCGGCGTGCATTTTGCTCGCCCCAAGCAGCAGTAATCTCCTCTTTATACAACCCTTGCAGTTGCCCATAATGCCGCTCATTCAAGCGCCAGCTTGCGTGACGCGGAACTATTCTATGCTTCACTGCCGCTAAAACACTGTCTGCCGTTTGCTGTGAGCGACACAACACTGAGGTGTGTACTTCGTCAAATTTAATACCTTCATCAGCCAAACGCCGACCAGCTGCTGCGGCTTCATTCAAGCCGTGTTCAGTCAAAGGAATATCGGCCCATCCGGTGAATCGATTACTCTGATTCCAATCACTGCGCGCATGTCGAACCAGCACAAGACGGCTCTCATCATTCCTCATTCAGCCGACTCCATCAATACTTTAGTCAAATGACGGTGATCGTCCCATGCTTCGAGATGCCATCCTTGACCATCGAAACGAAACCAGTTCAGCGCGCAATTGGGTATAACAAAATCACGTGGTGTATGCAGCGGCCTGCCCGTAGCCTTGCGATAAATAATATCGAGCACACCCGCGTGAGTAATTACAGCAAGGGTCTGTCCATTGTGATGCCTGACCATAAAATCAACCGCCTCAGCGACACGCGCAGCAAAATGCAATAGGCTTTCACCTGTTTCAAAATCATAGTTAAGATCACGCGCCACGTAGTGAGCATACGCCGCAGGATATTTCAGCGCGCCCTCAGCCGCCGTGCAACCTTGAAAAATTCCATAATTCCGCTCACTCAGCTTCGGCAATAATTGCACCTCCAATTCACACCGAGTCGCCAGCATTTGTGCGGTGGCAGATGAACGAATTAAATCGCTGCTGTAGATCGTGCTGAAGTCATAATGAGCCGCGTTAAAAGCCATCGCCAATGCTTGTGCGTGACCCGTCTCGCTGAGCGCAATATCGGTTTGACCCTGAATACGCTTAGTGACATTCCAATCGGTCTCACCGTGGCGAATAAAACAAATTCGAGTAGGAGTAATCATGCGAGATTTCTTGTTTCTTGCAAAAAGCTAGGCATCTATTTTTGCATAACACTCAGCCTATACCTTGAAGCAACCTATGAATAGATCTTTGCGGTCAGCCGCCCAAGGATTGTCCTAGATGCAGAGTGGCGACTCAGCGATGATGATCGCCAAGCCCTCCATCAGCGCAAGATTAGCTATGTGCCGTTGTAGAGCTTGGTGATCCGCGCCTGTTTGCTGCTCGCCGACGCAAAGCCCACCGCAACACCTTAACCTTCCCTAGGTGCTGCGGTTAGTTATTGAGTGCGCTCAGGTTAATCATGGCTATCTTGATCATGATGATCTTCATGCTTACTCTGGTCTCTGTTGTCATGGTTATCATGATGGTTGTCATCATGCCTGCTCCTGTTTTTTCTTTCATCATGATCATGGCCCTTATGTTTTCCCTTCTTTTTCCGACTGTGAGAATGCTTATCTTCACCATGTTTGCCATGCCCACGATGTGAATCATCACTATGCTGGCCTGCCGCAGGCTGTTCATTAGTATTAGTCTGATTGTCAATTTCATTTTGTGCGACTATCTCACCAATTGTCCCAGTGTTTGCGGGTTGCGTATTCAGCTTAGTCCCCGTAGCTGCTCTGATCGCACTGCCTAACGCAATTTTGCCTTCTGTTGTGGTCTGTCCAGCTGCCCTGTCTCTTACCTCACCCAAAACTGAATCCCTATCCACAGCAACGGCGGATGTACTAATCATTAATAAGGTTACGGCAGTCATACATGCTTTAATCATCATTTACTCTCCCGATTTATATAATAGATTTATATAATATTTTAAATTTAGTTTTTTCCGTACCAATCTATGCACGCTTATAAAAACCATTTACGCCCCGATACAGTTTCATGTATCACTGTCATTATAACTATCCCGAATAAATATATCGCGCCCAAATTTACACACAACGGGTCTTACTTTCTTTATCCCAAACAAGTCTGTTATTGTTGTCCACACAGCCGACAATTTACAAGTCCACTCGACATAATTTAAACATGAATACACTGATGCAACTTAATTTCGACAACACGTTTGCACGTCTGCCCGATGTTTTTTATAGCCGCCTGAATCCCACGCCACTACCCGCGCCTTACCTAGTGAGCTTTAATGCCGATGCGGCTGCTTTAATCGACATGAACATTGCCGTAACGCAGCGCGCCGATTTCGTTGAATACTTCAGCGGCAATCTCTTATTACCGGGCAGTGTGCCGCTATCCATGCTATATGCAGGTCATCAATTCGGGCACTTTGTGCCACAACTCGGCGATGGTCGAGCTATTTTGCTGGGCGAAATTAAAAATAAAACCGGTGAATGTTGGGATGTACAACTGAAGGGCGCAGGCATCACACCTTATTCACGTCGAGGAGATGGCCGCGCTGTATTACGTTCCAGCATACGCGAATATTTATGTTCAGAAGCCATGCATGGCCTGGATATTCCCACTACCCGCGCCTTATGCATTGTGGGTAGCAATGCCATGGTCTATCGCGAAACGACGGAGACTGCTGCCGTATTAACGCGGCTATCCCCTTCGCACGTGCGCTTTGGTTCATTTGAAGTTTTTTATTATCGCAAGCAATACGCACAGGTCAGAGCCCTTGCTGACTACGTCATTGCGCGACACTTTCCTGAAATCACTAATACTGCTGATAAATATTTACAATTCCTGAATGCAGTCATTACCCGCACTGCAAGACTCATGGCGCAATGGCAGGCGGTAGGTTTCGCGCACGGGGTGATGAATACAGACAATATGTCCATACTCGGACTGACTTTTGATTACGGTCCATTCGGATTTATGGAAAGTTATAACCCAAAATATGTCTGCAATCACTCCGACGAAAGTGGTCGTTATGCCTTTGACCAGCAGCCCGAGATCGGCTATTGGAACCTGTCCGCGCTGGCAGAAACCTTGACACCGTTCATCCCTGAAGCAGACCTTCAAAACGCGCTGAGCAATTACAGCACAGTGTTCAATGACACCTACATAACACTAATGAACCAAAAGTTGGGACTCACTCAAAACAGCAATCAGGATTTTTCACTCGCATGGTCGCTACTCAAATTAATGCGCGCCAGCCAAGTGGACTACACCAATTTTTTCCGTGCATTGGGTAACTTTAAATCTGCACCCGATGAGAAAAATGAACAGCTTAGAGATCAATTCATAGATCGCGAAGGTTTCGACAAGTGGGCAAATGAATATCGCCAACACCTGCAAAACGAACCTGCATCGGAACAAGCACGCAGCACACAAATGAATAAAATCAATCCGAAATATATTTTGCGAAATTATATGGCGCAAGTAGCCATTGAAAAAGCGCAACAGGATCGGGATTTTTCCGAGATTGATATTTTGCTGAAACTGCTCCGCAAACCATTTGACGAACAACCTGACATGGTAAAGTATGCCGCACCTACGCCGGACTGGGCGCAGCATATCGAGGTGAGTTGTTCCTCATAATCCTACTGGTCAAAAACCGCTGAAGGGCGCATCGCGGTGTTAAATTCCGGCTCGGAATGCTCATTGACAACAAGTCAACTCTGCTTCCTCGCCGCAATTTTCCTTGCGCTGCATCCCTTGATCGATTTTTTATACCGCAGGATACGTAGCTGTCCACTTTGCCTTTTCTGCCACCGCTCACGACACTTTTCAATAATATGCATTGATGCCAAAAAATGACCTACAAAAAAACAGGGGAGACCGAAATCTCCCCTGTTTTTATTTCATCTACCACTTACTTTGCTCACTAAAAGAGCGATTCAATCCTGCTCTTTTACCATGACGCAAACCTGAATTAAAACGCGGTTGCCAGCATGAACGTGGTCAAGCTTTTGCCATTGTGCGTCGCCAATGTCGTGTCATTTGCGCCGCCTGCATCGTACGAAGAACCACTGCGCATACTGTGATTAATCTGCATCGTTACGTTTTGACGGAAGTTATATGCTGCCAGCCCTGTCATAGTGTAACCCCCCGCTTTAAATGACTGCCCAAAAATATTTAATACTGGAAAATGTTGTTGATGACATGCCACACAAACCATACCTGTTTGCCGTGCAAAAGCCGGAACAGCCTATGCCTGCTGCGTAACCAAGAT
>JAKFXW010000224.1 GCA_021731185.1 Gallionellaceae bacterium | reverse complement strand
ATATCGTGCAATGCATGGCCGCACAAAATAAATTCGTGACTGCAATTTGCGCCGCGCCCTCGGTGCTGGCAACCGCTGGCGTGCTGGACGAAAAGCGCGCCACCAGTTTCCCGGGCGTGTTGGACAGCTTTCCCAATGTGCAGCGACAACAGCAAGCCATCGTTGAGGATGGAAAAATAATCACCTCTCGTGGGCCGGGTACTGCGATGGATTTCGCGCTGGTGTTGGTAGAGCGGCTGTGTGGAAAAGAAAAACGGTTGGAAGTTGAGAGCGGTCTAAAAAGGTAGTAGATGCAATGATAAAAGTAATTTACCCGGGAACATTCGATCCGCTCACGTGTGGTCACGAAGACGTGGTGCGCCGTGCCGCCGGATTATTTGGCAATGTGATCGTCGCGGTCGCCTCCAGCCGCAGAACTGCCATGTTCAGCCAGGAAGAGCGCGTAGCGATGGCGCAGGAAATATTTGCGGGCTATAAAAATGTGCATGTGATGGGATTCGACGGATTGCTGATGAATTTCGTGCGCGCCCAGCAAGCACGTGTGGTGCTGCGCGGTTTGCGAGCGGTGTCGGATTTTGAGTACGAATTTCAAATGGCCGGGATGAATCGCACTTTACACCCAGATGTCGAAACACTATTTTTGACCCCCGCCGAGCATTACACTTTTATCTCCGCCAGCATGGTGCGCGAAATTGCACGCTTTGGCGGCGATGTCAGCCAGTTTGTTTCACCCTCGGTTGCGGCCAGACTATCCGCACCAAAGGTAGGCAATTCTCTAAGCTTTGGCGAGCTTGAGAAGTTGACACCAAAAAATCCTGACTGAATATATCCAGCAATTTAAAAGGAATGGCGTGGCACTTTTAATAACAGATGAATGCATCAACTGCGACGTGTGCGAGCCAGAATGTCCGAATGATGCCATTTCGCAAGGCGAGACCATTTATGTGATCGATCCGAAAAAATGCACCGAATGTGTCGGTCACTACGACACGCCGCAGTGTGTGGAAGTGTGCCCGGTGGAATGTATCCCGCTGAATCCTGAATATGTAGAAAGCCGTGAACAGCTGCAGGCCAAGTACGAAAAATTGATTGCAGCAGTGAAGGGCTGAGTTGGGTCTTTGCGATTGAATAAAGTAATTTTAAATCGCGAAATCAAAGTACTTGCTGCATCGTCCGGCATTGATTAAATTATTCGCCAGACAAGTATAGGGCACCAAGATTTTGCGAGACGCACAACAAAAAATCAATCTTTATTTTGCAGAATGATTAGCATGTAACTGGTCATCTTGCACTGGGCCATCTCGCACTAACCGCACATAGTTACTAAAAGAGAGGTGGCTGGGGGTGTTGACACCATAGCCGAATTGGTTGTACCAGGCGCTGACAGAGAGGCCTGGGGTGAAATCGACGCTCCAGGCATAGTGGGAGCTGAGATAATATGGTGTGGTAGTCCAAAACCTGCCTGGTGGCGTAGCCGGAAAAGCCACAGCATCTACCTTTATGTTACTGAGTGTTCTTTTGGTCTGACTGAGAAGCTCCTTTAAAGTCGGCAAGCGCCAACCAATATCTATGCCCTGAGTTGCGGCATGCCGCAAGGCCTCCTCGTGAGTAAACATGCTGGCTGTTCCCGTACAGGCATCGTTGCTGTATATCATGCCCTCGGGGCAGCGTCGCCATATCAGTCCCGCATCTTGGTCAGTAACTTCGCTGCCATCGGCAAAAATCGTAAAAGGTGAGGCGGAGACTGCGCCCGGCAGGACTCCCAGCAGAAAAGTTAAAAATAGTACGGATAATTGTGAAACTTTCATTAGGGCACCTCCTTATGTTGAATTCAACTTTTTGCGAATAACTTCGTGAAACGCTACTTTTAGGTTACTCGGTGCCAGCCACTAGCGACACTAGGCACGTGTTAGTCTGCAAGCGCGTAAAAATGTTCCGCAAAAGTATTTTTCACCCTTTCGTGTGATCTGGCGGGTTATGTGGCTCAGGTGCATCCATTCAATACCAGCTAACACGTTGCCGGCAGCGCGGAAAATTTGAAACGCCACATGGAGTTGGTGACGCGTTTCACCGCGTGGTGATTTTGCGCAACGAATATGGTTAGGATACTGGATAGGTATATACCAAATCAGTCCTTAATCGCTTCAATTTCAAACACCAGCTTAATGTCGTCACCAACCATGGGCACACCAAATTTCATCCCGAAATCAGAGCGTTTGATTTGCGCGCTGACATCGGCACCACACTTCCCTCTTCTCTTTAATGGATCCATAGGGTCAAGGCCGCAATTGAAAGAGATAACTGTAAGTTTAACTGGCTTGGTTACGCCGAGCAGTGTCAGGTTGCCCTCTATGCTCTCGGGCTTGTCACCATTAAACTTAAAGGAAGTCGATTTGAAGGTAACCAGTGGAAATTCAGCCGCATTAAAAAAATCTGGTGTGCGTAAGTGAGTGTCGCGCTTGGCAAAGCCAGTGTTAACTGAAGCTGCTTCAACATTTAATTCAACTGATCCTTTTTTGCCTGCTATATCCAGCGTGGCTTTGCCGCTGGTCTTGTCAAATCGACCGTGCAAGGTTGAGAAACCCAGGTGGTTGACGCTGAAGTGTGGAAAACTATGCTCTGGATCGATGGTGTAATTATCCGCTGCCTTAGCCGCTAGTGGCAGGCAGATTGTTAAGAATAATGTGAGTAATAGCGAATGTTTCATGATATTAAATTCTCCCGTAGATTAAAAATTAGTCTAAAAGGGTGCTGTGCCATTAACATTAACACGCCAGCGCTTAGATACACAGTTAGTTTTAATTTTAAGTTATCTGGCAGGGGTATCAGAGCATATTAACAACTTTTCTGAAACATACAACCACCTATTGGGGTGTGTGGGGAGCAAATGAAATGTCCAGTTCTGTAGCACGCAATTTATCCGGCTGTCCTATTACCTAGGGAGTGCTCTATTCGTTAATGCGTGCCTCCAGCCAAGCCAGATAGTCATCGATCGGCATGGGGTGTGCAAAGTGATAGCCCTGCAACATTTCCACGCCCATATTGCGCAGTAATTCGGCAGTTATTGCATCTTCTACCCCTTCCGCGACACATTCCAGATTCAGCGACTTGGCGATGGAGATGATCGCGGTTGCCATGCTGAATCCGCTTTTGACATGAATACGCTTGATGAACGATATATCCAGTTTAATTTCGTCTGCGGGGATCTCATGCAGTTGTGACAGCGATGAATAACCCACGCCGAAATCGTCGATGGAGACACCAAAGCCCTTGGCATCCAGCTCAACGATTCGTTCGCGTGCGTATGCGACATCGGAAAGCGCGATGCTTTCGGTGATCTCCAGCATGATGCGGCCCGGTTCGATGTTGGCGCGAGCTACGTCATCGCAAAGTTGCTGGACGATGGTGCTTGAAAACAGTTGCCGCTTGGAAAGGTTCACCGATAAACGAAGATGGTTCGGCAACAAGGTCAGTGCCTGCAAGGCGTGCTGCCAAACCGATTGCCCGACTTTGTCGATCAACCCCAGGCTTTCCGCCATCGGGATGAACACCGATGGAGGTATCCAGCCTTGCTCGGGTTCATGCCAGCGCGCCAATGCCTCCATCCCGACCACTTTACCAGTTTGCGCTGACATGATCGGTTGCAGCCAGCACTGGATATGACCGCTATTCACGGCTTGTACCAGGCGGCTTTGGATATAGAATGATTGCCGCCCCGTTTCTTTTCCGGCGATGGCGTTGAAGAACTGGATGTTGTTGCGCCCTTGCGCCTTGGCAAAAAACATGGCGCGATCCGCCTGAGCCAACAACATTTCACTGTTGCCCGCATCATCTGGATACACCGCAAAACCTGCGCTGAAGGTGAACGGGAAATCCGTGCCATCGATGGTGATATGTTCGCGTGTCAGCAGAGACAGCTTTCGCGTGAGATCCCTCGCATCTTCCAGACTGTTCATATCTGGACACAACACCACAAATTCATCGCCGCCCCAGCGCGACAGGGTATCCGTGCCGCGCAATGCCGTTTGCAGTCTTTGTGTGACTTCCTTGAGCAGACGATCACCGATTTTGTGGCCGAAGTTATCGTTCACCTGCTTGAAGTGATCGAGATCGATGAACCCCAAAGCCACGCGATTGCTGCTGCGTGCTGCACGGTTGATTGCTCCTTCCATCCGGTCTTCCAGCAGCACGCGATTGGGCAGATCGGTCAGCGCGTCGTGCAGTGCCATGTGGCGGATCTGGCGCTCCTGAAGGTAAGTGTTGCTGATGTCTCTCACCACGCCGCGTATGCTCGTGACTATGTTGTTATGCCTAACGGCGGCAAAGCGTCCTTCAACCCAGCAATGTGAATTGGAATCGCGCTGGTGCTGCATTCGGAACCGGATGCTGACTTGCTCCTTCTGGTCATATATCAGCGCGCGGAGTTGTTCCATCAACGCGGCACTATCCGCCGGATGCACGCACTTGGAAATTGTGCAAGAAGCAAGGTCTTCCATGCCAGTCATGATTTGCCATGCCTCAGTGGCGCGCAGCAAGCGGCCATCAGTGGAGATTTCGATTACCGCATCCTGCAATAAATCCAGCGTTTGCAAAAATCCGCGTTGTTCTTCGTCGCGTTGTGCGGCACTGGCCATCAAGGTAGACAACGCTTGTGCGACCACGCTGATCTGATCGTGTTTACCAGCATCGCCAAGCTGTAGCAGGCGGTTGGTCGCTGCTGTTATCCCGTTTGCAGGTTCTTGTTGAAAGTGCAGGGCTGCATTGGTCAATGCATCCAGCCTTGCCCCAAGCCGCCTCAGCCATCGGCCAAAGATCATGAATAGTATAAAACCAAACAACAGCGTGATGCCGATGGACGCTACCAGCACCAATGGTATGGGCAAGACATTTTCGACAGGGGTGCGTAGCACCAGTTTTAATGGCACACGACGGCCATCAGGGATCGGCACTTCTTTCAGCGTGATGCTGTCTTCAAGATATGTGAAGCCATCTAGGGTTCGTTCGGTATATCCGCCACTGGGGGGCTGTGCAGTTTCCATTGCCAGGCTTCCTGCGGAACTCAGCAATGGCTGGTTGCCCAGCATGATATATATGCTGTTGCCAGCAGAGTTTATTTGGCTGAGCATGGCGCTATCCCATTCCCAGAAAAAGAAAATATTCAAATTTTTGCCGAGAGCGGCAGTTGAAATATGTATTTTCGTGTAGAGGGTGGCGTGTTGATTGTCATACCAGAGGTGGTTGTGTTCCGCCAAGGCGATCGTTAAATCCAGTGCGGACGTTAAATCCGGTTGATCGGAGTTGTGCCAATATTCGAATAACAACTGCCCGTTGGCAGCATCGGCGATGGCGACACCTTGAAATCCCGCGCTTTTTCCCTGGGCGGTAAAAAATGCCTGTAATTTTGCGTTGCGCTGCGGTTCGCGCAGACTCATCAAGCCAGCCCACTCGATGACATCGAGCATATTTTCGCTCCCTACCGCCCAGTTTAATTCCTGATCCTTGATGCGCGGCTTCAAGTGGGACAACGTACCGGAAAGTTCCGCACGGTTGAATTTGTCGGTTTGATGCAGATAAGCCAGCACGATGATCGTACTCATCACCACCGAGAACGAACCCAGTAATAGCAACAGCCGACCGGTGAATATCCGCTGCAGAGTGATTTTGTTTGTTATGCTGGGATTGGATTTCAATAGGGCTTGTTTCCCGGGTTATTTCCGATTCGCGACACTAGTCACGTATAAAAACGGCAAAGGACAAATCCGCTTCCGCCGGATTGGCAGCCATGCGATGGAAAAAAGTTTCGGTCGTTGCCACAGCTTGCGCATTCCACGCGAGCCGATTCGGGAACATACCTTGGCTGCGTTTCAGAATGCCGACCAGTTGTTTGGTTTTGGCCACATCAAAGCCGGGCTGACCGACGAGTTTATCAGCGACCTCCTGGTTGGAATGCTTGGATAGCCATTCCAGAGTACGATTAAACATGCGCTGAACTTTTTTCACCGTTTCCGGATGTTGCGTATAGACGCTTTCACGGGTGGCCAAAGCGGCGCGCACAATAGAGCCGCCGAGCAAGTGTTTGCTGTGATTGGGTGGGTACAGATCCGCCAGTATGACAGCCGCCCCTTCGGCGACCAGTTCAGAAGCGAATGGCTCATCCCCCATCAAGGCATCCACGGTGCCGCTGGATAGCGCTGCACTCTGCGATTCGCGATTTAGCCCCGTCGAAATGAACGAATTGTCGAGGGGCTTGAGTCCTGCGCGACCGAGGAGATATTCAGCGATCATTTGTCCGGTAGTGCGTTGCGTACTTGTGCCGACGGGGATTCCTATGCGTCGGCCATTGAGTTGTGCGATGGAAGTTACTTGATTTTTGAGACTGGCTCGTAACAGCAATACGAACATCGCCGACTCACTGAGTTGGCCAAAGGCGACTACGGGCACACCATCAGCGCGGGCTGAAGCAATGGCGGGCAGGCCGATCACCACGAAATCGCTGTTGTTGGTCATCAAGTCGCGCATGGCTAAGGGACCGCCGTTAAAATAGCGCAGCTTGAGCTTCAGCCCTTCGTCATGGTCGGCTCCGATGGCTTTGGCGAGATAGACTGGTAAGAAAGCCATGTTACCCGGCCCGGGAACCGCCATCACGATGGTTTCGGCATGAGTGGGCGCGGACAAGGTAATCCACAAGGCCAGCATGGTGCTGAAAAAAGCAATATAACTTTTCATTGGGTTACCGCCCTTCTGCGCAGCATTGTTTCAGAGACAAGGTCTTTCGGCAAGCTCAATAATTTCTGCTCAATAATTTCTCGGCTCTGTCATGCCTGCGCCATAAAATTCCAACCTTATTTGCCACAGTGTAAAATCCAAGCAGTTTAAAGATACTAATGGAAAAATTATGTCGAACATAGTGGTCGCAGCTTTATACAAATTTGCCGAGATGACGGATTATCGCGAGATGCAGCTGCGCTTGCAGGATTTTTGCATCGCTCAAAAAATTAACGGTACGATTTTGCTGGCTGCCGAGGGCATCAATGGCACGGTGGCAGGCTCGCGTGCCGGGATTGATGCGCTGCTGGTTTTTTTACGAGCCGATGCGCGGCTGGCGGATATGGAGCATAAGGAATCCTTTGCTAATACGCCGCCTTTTGATCGCATGAAAGTGCGCTTGAAAAAAGAAATCGTTACACTGGGTGTGGCAGGTGTTGATCCTAATAAAAAGGTCGGTACTTATGTCGCACCAGAAAATTGGAATGCGCTAATCGCTGATCCTGAAGTGGTGTTGATTGATACACGCAATGGCTATGAATATGACATCGGCACGTTTCAGGGCGCGCTTAATCCGCACACCATCACGTTTCGCCAGTTTCCCGCTTATGTCAAAAATAATCTTGATCCCGCTAAACATAAAAAAATCGCGATGTTTTGCACGGGCGGGATACGCTGCGAAAAAGCCAGCTCATATATGTTGGAGCAGGGCTTCGAGGAGGTGTATCACTTGCAGGGCGGCATTTTGAAATATCTGGAAACCGTGCCTGCCGAGCAGAGCAAGTGGCAGGGTGAGTGTTTTGTGTTCGATCAACGCATCGCAGTGGGGCAGGGCTTGGCCCTGGGTACGCACGAGCAGTGCTATGCTTGTCGCCATCCTGTGTCGCAGGAGGATAAAGCTTTGCCGACTTATCAGGATGGATTATCTTGCCGTTATTGTTTTGATTCGCTGCCTGAGAAAACGCGCGCGCGCGTGGCCGAGCGACAGAAGCAAGTAGCACTGGCACATCAGCGCGGACAGGAACACATTGGTGTGCCGCTTGAGCAGCAGAAGCTACGCAGCCAGCAAGAGGTTGTATCAACGAAAACTCTTCAATAATGGCAACAGCAAAAACAATTTATTCCTGCACCGAGTGCGGTGGGCAAGTGGTCAAGTGGCAGGGGCAGTGCCCGCATTGTCAGGCGTGGAATACGCTGGTAGAAAGCGTGGCGGAAAATGCGGGCAAGCATCGTTATAGCGCGCTGACCGCAACCAGCAAAGTGCAGACGCTGGCCGAGGTAGATGCGATTGATATTCCGCGCATACCCACTGGCATCGTTGAATTTGATCGGGTGCTGGGTGGCGGTCTGGTGAGCGGTGGTGTGGTGCTGATAGGCGGTGATCCCGGCATTGGTAAATCTACCTTGTTGCTGCAGGCGTTGGCACATCTCGCATCCAATACAGATCGGGCTACGCATAAAAAAGTGTTGTATGTGAGCGGTGAAGAATCGGTGCAACAAATCGCGCTGCGCGCTAAACGATTGGCACTGGACGTTGCCAGCCTTGCCACACATTCTTTGCATCTCCTCGCCGAAATTCAATTAGATAAAATTCAAGCGGTCATTGCGCAGGAAAAGCCTGCGGTGGTGGTGATCGATTCCATACAAACCGTGTATTCCGAGCAGCTGACTTCAGCTCCCGGCTCGGTGGCGCAGGTGCGCGAGTGTGCAGCGCAATTAACAAGGCTAGCGAAAAGTACCGCTACCACCATGATCCTAGTTGGGCACGTGACCAAAGAAGGGACATTAGCGGGACCGCGAGTGCTGGAGCACATCGTAGACACGGTGTTGTATTTTGAAGGCGACACGCATTCCAGTTTTCGCATGATCCGTGCGTTCAAAAATCGATTCGGTGCAGTGAATGAATTGGGCGTGTTTGCCATGACTGAAAAAGGCTTGCGTGAAGTGAGCAATCCATCCGCGCTGTTTTTATCGCAACACGGTGCGCAAGTGGCTGGCTCGTGTGTGATGGTCACGCAAGAAGGCACGCGGCCTTTGCTGGTGGAGATTCAAGCACTGTTGGATGAGTCGCATTCGCCCATGCCGCGCAGGCTGACTTTGGGATTGGAGCAAAATCGTTTGGCCATGTTGTTAGCGGTGTTGCATCGCCATGCGGGTATCGCCTGCTTCGATCAAGACGTGTTTATCAATGCCGTGGGTGGCGTGAAAATTACTGAACCGGGCGCAGATTTACCAGTGCTGTTGGCGATTGTGTCATCGCTGCGAAACAAACCATTGCCAGAAAAAATGATCGTGTTTGGGGAAGTCGGGCTGGCAGGTGAAGTGCGCCCAGTGCAGCGCGGGCAGGAAAGATTGCGTGAAGCCGCCAAGTTGGGATTCACGCTGGCGATTATTCCCAAAGCGAACAAGCCCAAGCAAAAAATTTCAGGTATGGAAGTGATTGCGGTAGAACGAGTGGAAGAAGCCGTGGACAAGATTCGTTAAATAGGGGCTGAAATACATTGTCCCCTCATTGTCCCCTTGTGGGATGTGGGATGCGGGACAATTCAGGCTCGTGTTGGCCTTGGAATGATGCATCGGGTAGATATATTGAGCAGGCTGGTTCATACTTCGAGTCATTAAATCTTGCTGTACACTGCATTTTCTGGCACAGAAATTTGTTCATAGGCAATCAAACTTAGGTACTCCCTACTTAATAAGGAGCAACAGACTTGACCATAATCTTCATTCTCTTGGCAGTGTTGGCGACGGTAATATTGCTGGCATTTTTCCGAGCATCAGTCTGGGGATGGCTGCTGGCACTCATCGTATTCGTCCCGCTTATTGCGATTGAATACAGGCTGTCCGTCGAATTATTTACTGTCATACTGCCGCTACTGTTTTTAGTGATAGCTGTGCTGGGCATTCCAGTGTTGCGGCGCATGCTGGTGAGTCGTTTTATACTGAATATTTTTCGCAAAATCATGCCGCAGGTCTCGCAAACCGAGCAAGAGGCGCTGGATGCAGGCACGGTGTGGTGGGATGGCGAGCTATTCAGCGGTCAGCCTGATTGGGCGAAGTTATTGGCTTATCCAAAATCTACGCTGAGTCCGGCAGAACAATCCTTTCTGGATAACGAAGTAGAAACGCTGTGCGCGATGCTGGACGATTGGGACATTACCCATGTGCGGCAGGATTTGTCACCTGAGGCGTGGCAATACATCAAGGACAAAGGTTTTTTCGGCATGATTATTCCGAAAGAATACGATGGCTTGGGGTTTTCCGCGCTGGCGCATTCTTCGGTGGTGGCTAAGCTGGCCTCGCGTAGCGTGACCGCAGCGGTGACGGTGATGGTGCCAAACTCCTTGGGTCCAGCTGAATTATTGCTGCACTACGGCACGCCTGAGCAGAAAGATAAATATCTGCGCGGCCTGGCACGCGGTAAAGAAGTGCCGTGCTTTGCCTTGACTGGCCCGTTTGCAGGATCGGATGCAGGCTCTATTCCAGACTATGGCATCGTCGGTTATGGCGATTTTAACGGCCAGAAAAATGTGTTGGGTGTACGCATCACTTGGGAGAAACGTTACATCACGCTTGCCCCGGTGGCGACGCTGCTGGGTTTGGCTTTTAAGCTGTATGATCCCGAGCACCTGCTTGGCAGCGAATCAGAGCGCGGCATTACGCTGGCCTTGATTCCGACTAATACGCCCGGTGTACAAGTGGGGCGTAGACATTTCCCGCTCAACTCTGCTTTCCAAAACGGCCCGACGCAGGGTAATGCAGTATTCATCCCGATGGAATATATTATTGGTGGCACAGCGTATATTGGTCAGGGATGGCGCATGCTGATGGAATGTCTGGCGGCAGGACGTTCCATTTCATTGCCGGCCAGTGCGACGGGCGGGGTGAAGCTGGCGGTGCGCACCAGCGGCGCTTACAGCCGCGTGCGTAAACAATTTAAATTGCCGATTGGAAAATTTGAAGGCGTGGAAGAAGCGTTGGCGCGTATTGGCGGTAATGCTTATATGATCGATGCGGCGCGTATGCTTACATTAACCGCGCTGGATATGGGGGAGAAGCCCTCGGTGATTTCTGCCATCGTAAAATACCACTGCACCGAGCGTGCGCGTGCCGTCACCAACGACGCAATGGACGTGCATGGTGGTAAGGGTATTTGTCTGGGGCCGAACAATTATTTGGGACGTGCGTATCAACAAAATCCAATCGGTATCACGGTTGAGGGCGCGAATATTTTGACGCGCAGCATGTTGATTTTCGGGCAGGGCGCGATTCGTTCTCATCCATATGTGCTGAAAGAAATTCATGCTGCGCATGACAGCGACAAACAGCGCGCAATCTTGAATTTTGACGCTGCCTTGCGGGCGCATATCAGCTTTGCCTTGAGCAACATGTCGCGCGCATTGGTGTATGGGTTAACAGGCGGGCATGGCATTATTGCCCCGACCGAAGCACCGACCCGACGCTATTACCAACAGCTGACGCGCTATGCCGCAGCATTTGCGTTGGCGGCAGATGTTGCCATGCTGGTGTTGGGTGGCACACTCAAGCGCCGCGAAAAGATTTCGGCTAGATTGGGTGATGTACTCAGTTTGTTATATCTTTGCTCGGCCACCTTAAAACGGTTTGAAGATGATGGCCGTCCCGAAGCCGATTTGCCATTGCTGCATTGGGCGATGCAGGACGCGCTGTACAAAATTCAGGATGCGCTGGATGGCGTGTTGAAAAATTTCCCTGGCCGCATTGCTGCATTTTGTATGCGCGTATTGATTTTTCCGGTAGGTCGCTGTTTGTCACCACCATCTGATGAGCTGGGTCATCAAGTTGCCGCACTCATTCAACATCCGGGTGCACCGCGTGATCGTTTAACCGCGGGCATGTATATACCTAAAGATGAGAGCCAGGCCGTGGGCGCGCTGGAGGCAGCATTAATCAGTACCTTGTTGTGCGAACCGATACAAGCGCGGGTGGATATCGCTAGACGTAAAGGTAGCAATGGCAAAGTGACAGGGCTAGATGAAATATCGCGCATTGCCGAAGCGCTCGCAGCAGAAATTATCAACGCTGAAGAAGCAAAAATGTTGGAGCGTGATTATGCATTACGTCGCAAAGTGGTGATGGTGGATGATTTCTCGCCGGAGCAATTGCCAGCTAGAATGTCAGCGAAGTAAGATGGTGGAGTTTAAAATTTTATTTGAGTAGCGATAGTTATCTGGGAAAAAAGGGGGGAGCAGTGGTAACAAGCGCAGATTTAATTTCACCGCAGCAGGCCGTAACAGTGCATGGTCTATTCAAGGAGCGCGTAAAACGCACGCCTGATGCGATTGCCTACCGCTATTTTGATTTGCAGAAAAGTGCCTGGCTGTCCTATACCTGGGGGCAGATGGCAGAGCAGGTGGCGCGCTGGCAGGCCGCTTTGCAACAGGAAAAATTAGCGGCGGGGGATCGTGTCGCCATCATGTTGCGTAACTGTCCGCAATGGATCATGTTCGATCAAGCGGCTGCGTCGTTGGGTTTGATTGTCGTGCCTGTGTACACTGTGGACAGAGCGGATAACATTGCTTACATCGTCAACAATGCGACGGTTAAATTGCTGTTTTTTGAAACCGTCGAGCAATGGCAAACGTTGTACCCAGTGCGTGGTGATATGCCCACTGTGCAGCGTTTTGTCAGCCTGGATTCCATTGGGCAAAATACATTGTCCCCTAGGACAGGCAAGCAAACTCAAGCACACCTTAATACTGAAGAACTCCCTAATGCCGAACCCCTTAATGTTGAACCCAGGCTGACCTTCGCCAGCACATGGCTGCCCGCCCAGGCGCAGTTGCAGCCTGAAATTGCGGGGCTGCAATCAACACAGTTGGCAACAATTATTTACACGTCGGGGACGACTGGCCGACCCAAGGGGGTCATGTTGAGCCATGCCAACATGCTTGAAAATGCCTACGCTACATTGCAATTATTCCCCATTTATGACGATGATTTGCTGCTTTCTTTTCTGCCGCTCTCCCACACTTTTGAACGCACGTTGGGTTATTACCTGACCGTGATGACTGGCTCTACGGTGGCCTTTGCGCGCTCCATCGCGCTGTTGAGCGAAGACCTGCAAATCATCCAGCCGACTGTGCTGGTCTCCGTGCCCAGAATTTATGAGCGAGTACACGCTGCGATTCATGCCAAGCTGGAAGAAGCACCACCCTTGCGCCGTAAGCTTTTTCAGTTTGCGGTGGATGTGGGCTGGGCACGATTTTTACATCAGCAAAAACGCGGCTCTTGGCGGCTATCATTTTTACTATGGCCACTTTTGAATGCGCTGGTGGCGCAAAAAGTCTTACAACGCATGGGTGGAAAACTGCGCGCGGTTATCAGCGGCGGTGCTGCGTTGTCATTAGACATTTCGCGCATGTTTGTCAGTTTAGGATTGCCTGTCATTCAAGGTTATGGCTTAACTGAAACCAGCCCGGTTATTTGTGCAAACAAGCTGGATAATAATTTCCCGGACAGTGTTGGCTTGCCACTCAGTAATTTAGAGACGCGCATCGGCGCGCAAAATGCCCCACAAGGGGACAATGCCCCACAAGGGGACAATGAGTTTCTGGTCAAAGGCCCCAGCATCATGCTGGGATACTGGAATAATCCGGAGGCAACGCGCCAGGCAATTGATGCCGAGGGCTGGTTTCATACGGGCGATACGGCGGTCATCAGTGAAACTGGGCACGTCTACATTACCGGTCGGCTCAAGGACATTATCGTGTTATCGAACGGTGAAAAGGTTCCACCTACTGACATGGAGCTAGCCATCATGCACGATCGTTTGTTCGACCAAGTATTGGTATACGGTGAGGGACAGCCTTATTTGATTGTCATAGCTGTCGTCAATCCGGCGATGTGGCTGCAATTTTCTAAGGAGGTGGGCGTGCGCGGAGATATGCCAGAATCTTTACGTGATACGCAAGTTGAAAAGCAGGCACTCATGCGTATCGCTGAGCAAATCAAGGAATTTCCAGGTTATGCCAAAGTACATCGGGTGTTGTTGTTGAGCGAGCCGTGGGGCATTGACAACGGGCTCATGACTCCCACACTTAAAGTTAAACGTGTTCAGGTCGTCGCTCGATATAGCGCAGAAATTGCACAGCTTTACCAAGGACATTAAAAGCTGCAGGGACATTGCAATGAGGGCATCTCTAAAAATTTAAATTGCTAAGCCAGACAAGGCGCGAATAAAAAATTGCGACATTGTCCCCTTGTGGGGCGACGCATATGTTTGATATGTTAGAAGTAATTTTTTATGAGCAACACAGTATGGCGACGGAAGTTGGATTTTTAGAGATGCCCATGACAAGGGGCGTGAATGTCTGAATCTTTATTTACTGAATTACCTGATCGTAATCCGACGCTGCGAGTGGTTACCATGCCTGCGGATTGCAATCATACGGGCGATGTATTTGGTGGCTGGGTTATGGCGCAAGTTGATATCGCTGGCAGTATCCCGGCACTGTTGCGCGCGCGCGGGCGGGTGGCAACGGTGGCTGTTAATTCCTTCATTTTTAAGCAACCAATTCTGGTTGGCGATGTGGTCAGTTTCTATGCGGAAATTGTAAAAGTAGGACGCACCTCAATTACCGTATCTGTTGAGGTTTACGCCCAACGTAATCCTGCTGAGCCAGCCTGCGTCAAGGTCACCGAGGCTACGCTGGTTTACGTGGCTGTGGGTGAGGATCGTAAATCGCGCCCTGTTCCTGTTAAAGCTTAATCCCCATCTAATAGCAACAAGAAGGTTTATTCACTCACTATGCTGGCTCAACCTAAAAATTTACTAACCTACTTTTTATTTTTTATTGGCTACCTTGTGATCACTTTTGCAGTGTTCAACAGTAGCGCCCAAACCCTTAAAAATTTGCAGTTGGGGTTACAAGCTAGCAATGTGATTTTGTCGTTGCTGATAGCCTTGTTTTTGTGGGACAACATTCACGCCACGCAGCAGCGTGGTCGTCATTACTTGTCAGTTTGCTTCTGGTTGGCGGCATTCGCCGGATTGCTGGATGCGGTAACCAATATTGGATGGTCCGGCCATCTGGCTTGGGTAGAGACTTACACACCTATTTTCCGGTTGAGTAGCTGGCCGCTTCCTGCTTCTATTTTATCTATAGGATTGCTCTGGTCATTATGGGTAATCCGCCATCAATCATCGTTAAAATTGCGAATTTTTATTCTCGGGATGAGTGCGGTGGCCTTGGCCATGTTCCTTGTGGTGCTGCATTATCCTACTTATGTGAATACAGGCATATTGGGAATGCAGCAACCCGTGCAGATTCCGCTGATTCTGCTGTGGGTGTTGGTGTGTGTAGTCTATTGGCGCGAGCGACATTTGTATTCGTTGTTTGAAGGTTTCGCAGTAATGGCAGGCTTTATGTGTGTCGCCACGATCGCCATGCTGTATTCGTCGCAGCCACATGATCAATTTGCTGTCATTGCGTACATAGGCAAACTGCTTGCATATGGCACTTTAAATGTGACCTTGATGAGCAAGGCTGTGGAGGATGCACAAGCTCGCGCGGAGGCTGAGTTCACGTTAACAACCACGAAGCGTCGACTGCAAGTAACCCTGGATTCTATTGGAGACGGGGTGATTACTACCGATATTCGCGATGCTGTGACTTACCTTAATTCTGCTGCAGAAAAGATGACAGGTTGGACGGTTTTCGAGGCAGATGGGCGGCCGCTCAATGAGGTATTCCATGTTGTTGGCCAACTCAGCGAGCCGTCCCACAAGGGGACAATGTCTGCGGATGGCGCAAGCACAAACAAACTTAATCGCAATAGTGTGATACTGGTTCGGCGTGACGGCACGGAATTAACGGTTGAGGATTCCAGTGCGCCGATGTATGTCGATGATGGCAGTATCGATGGAATGGTGCTGACATTTCGTGACGTGAGTGTGATACACAAGGTTACCGCCCAGCTCACCTATCAATCGCAGCATGATGACTTAACTGGTCTAATCAATCGGCACGAGTTGGAAGAGCAGCTGCAGGCATCATTTAAGGGTATCGGGCAAGCGCATACACTGCTGCACTTGAATCTGGATCAATTTAAAATTATTAATGACACATACGGTAATATTGCGGGAGATGAATTGTTACGTCAGGTTGCTGGGAAACTGGCCGCCACAGTTCGCGCAGACGATGTGCTGGCGCGGCTGAGCGGCGATGAATTTGCAGTGTTGTTGATTAATTGCTCTATGGATCGAGGCAAGCGGGTTGCCGAAAAATTTTGCCTGTTAATTGATCAATTAAAGTGTGAGTGGCAGGGAAAAGTATTTCACACTACTGTGAGCATAGGCTTGGTCAATTTTATAGATGCTAAGAACTTCAATCTGGATGTCATGCTGGCGGCAGACACGGCATGTCACATCGCCAAAGATTCTGGTCGAAATCGCGTTCATGTATATCGTGAGGACGACCAAGAGGTTTTGTTACGGCATGGCGAATTGGCATGGGTAGAGCGCATTCATACTGCCTTGCGGGAGAATCGTTTGCGACTCTATCGTCAGGAAATTGTGCCAGTGGACAGTGCGATAAAAGAGCATAAACACTATGAGCTGCTTATTCGTATGCTTGATATGCAAGGCCAGATCATTGCACCCGGAGGTTTTATTGCGGCAGCCGAGCGGTATGATTTAATGCCTTTGATTGATCGCTGGGTGGTGTCCACCGCCTTTTCTGCATATAAGAAGGGTAGCCAGGAAGCGTGGTCGATTAATCTGTCTGGCGAGTCAATTAATGATGATAAATTCCTGGAATTTATACGCACTCAGTTCACGAAATTCGGCGTGCCAACACAGGCAATTTGTTTCGAAATTACCGAAACTGCGGTCATTACTAATTTAAGCAAAGCCAGCTACTTCATACGTGAATTACGCGCTTTGGGATGCAGCTTTTCCCTGGATGATTTTGGTAGCGGCATGTCATCGTTCGGGTATTTGAAATACTTGCCCGTTGATTATCTGAAAATTGACGGTGGCTTTGTCAAGGATATGGAGACCGATGCTATAGACTACGCGATGGTGGAGGCAATCAACAAAATCGGGCAAGTCATGGGGCTAAAAACCATAGCAGAATTTGTGGAGAACGATCACATCAGGCAGCGTTTGAAGGAATTGGGTGTGAATTATGCGCAAGGGTTTGGCGTACACAAACCTGAGCCATTACCATTGTAATGATGAGCATATTGAAGGGCGGCTTTAAAAATCCCACTAACGTTACCACACCGCGTTGCTCGTAAAAAATCATTCTTAACCTATCAAGTATGTGCGTCGTCACACAATTTATTTGCGTCTTGTTTGGTTAGGCAATTTGAATTTTTTAGAGGTACCTTGAATGAGGAAAAATAATTCTAATTTCTGATAAACAGGAGCACAAGGCGGCAAGGATGAGGCGACGAAGACAGTACATTTGAGTACGGCTATAACCAACCACTTTGCAACCGTCTTTTGGTTGCTTAGTGGGATGGCTAGTTGTTTCA
>JAKFXW010000187.1 GCA_021731185.1 Gallionellaceae bacterium | reverse complement strand
AATAAAGCACCAATGCTCATTACGGTCTCGTCTTCTTTAACAGCGTCGCCAATCTTATATGCATCATAGCCAGCGCGAATAGCAAATTGTCGGTCAAAATCAAATTGAGCACCAACACCATAAGTCACGCCAGTGTTCTTTTCTGAAAAGCCTGTACCCTCAACAGTTGTTGATGCTACGCCTAACTTGCCAAACAAGGAAAACTGGTCGTTAAGGGGAAAAGAACCTACGCCACTTAGACTCATCGCGCTTGATTTAACTGTATTGCCAGGTGCTACATCAACGCTACCGAAATTAACATATGCAACTTCAGCAGCAAAGTTTGAGTTGAATTTATGACCAGCCAATACGGAAAAAGCAGTAGATGCATCTAATCCCGGAGCATCAATTTGAGCTGAGCCAACATTGGCACCAATGTACATATGCATATCTTCAGCAGCAACAGGAGCGGCAATAAAAGCTGACAGCAACGCAACAGCAGCAATTTTCTTCATAATTTTTCCTTTTGATTATAGAGTTAATAATTAGCATGTGGGCTGCAATACGCAGGCACATATCGCACAATACACGTAACTATAAGAATCCGTCAATAGGATGGAACTCTGTGCTAAAAAATGAGTCACGCCGACTGCAACACCCGTAGCGGCGACATACTGGCCACGCGTCGTGTCGCCAGCCCGCCCGCCAAGGTGACAATGACCGTGCCGCCGCCGACACCCATCAGTAAAGGTATGACACCTGGTCGATAAGGAATGTCCAGCACTAGATAGGCTATCACCCATCCCAGTAATGCCGCCCCTGCTGCCGAAAAGAGACCGCTTAACGCGGCTATCACGAACAACGTTGCTGAACCTACCATCCATCCTGAATAATTTATTTCCCCCAAAGCTGAACAAGTTGATTTTACTCATGATTCTACAAGATAACAACGAACTAAATCAAATACTTGCCGATTGTTCTTAAAGCGTTCCCATAAAAACACGGATCACTGTATGAATCGTGCCTTTGTCACCTGCTTCAGGACAATAAAAAAGCCGGAACGAATCCGGCTTTTTATTTACTTATTAAGATTTGATCTAGAATGTGTATATAGCACCAAGGCTCATTACGGTCTCGTCTTCAGTAACAACAGCGTCGCCAACCTGATATGTAACAACATTGCCAACCTTATATACATCATAGCCAGCGCGAATACCAATCTGTTTGTCAAAATTAAATTGGGCACCAATACCATAAGTCAAGCCTGTGTTACTTTCTGAAGGAACATTTGTCTGCTTAAGATTTGTTGAAGCCAAACCAAGTTTGCCAATCAAGAAAGCCTCGTCGTTAAGGGGATACGAACCCACGCCACTTATACTCAGCGCGCTTGAGTCCACTGTAGTGCTAAGTGGTAAATCAACGCTACCGAAATTGACAAATGCAACTTCAACAGCAAAGTTTGAATTAATTGTATAGCCACCCAATACGGAAAGAGCAGTAGATGCATCGTATCCCGGAACATCAATCTGAGCTGATCCAACATTGACACCAATGTACATATCTTGTGCAGCTAACATATCTTGTGCAGCTACAGGAGCGGCAATAAAAGCTGATAGCAACGCAACAGCAGCAATTTGCTTCATGGTTTTTCCTTTTGATTAAGAGTTAATCTAGCATGTGGGCTGCAAGCAATACGCAGGCACATGTCGCACAATACACGTAGCTATAAGAACCCGTCAATAGGATGCATTGTCCAATGGGGTTTGAATCTGAACAGGTGGCCGTGATCGATCATTATGCGAGGCATGGTGATCAATATGAACGACGAATAACTGCATACTCTGGCCGATTTGCAGGCCTTTTTAACCGGAACCGCGGCGATGGATTTCATGATGGACAGAATTACTCATCGCACGCACCGTGCGACGTTTCGATTATGCCCGATTGAAACGCGCTGACAACGTGATGGTGCTGCGCTTTATTGCTGTAAAAAATGTCGGCGGACAACTCCGCCGACTAAAAACGAATAGAAGTACTTTAATTTTCTCGAGTACGATGGGCTAATCGCTCCATGAAAAATGTTAGAACTTGTAGTTTACCCTTAATGTTGGAACGCCAATAGTTGTTGTGTTTATATCAGTAGAACCGCCTGTATCCGGTTTTACGTTCGGTGAAAACACTGCTATAGCATCAATTGTGAAGCTCCCTGCTATAACCCTTGCACCAATTGCGGGCGCAGTAACAGTGTATTTTGTTGCACCTACATCAACACTGGCATAGTGATATTCCACACCAACAAGGACATTGGATTTCAATGGATAAAGTGCTGCAATTGCGACAGCCGTTGTCTTTGTATCAACTGCAGATACTCCTGCCGACTTTGCTGTATCCACGCCATAATCGAGAGTACCGTTGACAATCACAGGA
This sequence comes from Gallionellaceae bacterium, assembly GCA_021731185.1. Taxonomy (GTDB): domain Bacteria; phylum Pseudomonadota; class Gammaproteobacteria; order Burkholderiales; family Gallionellaceae; genus Nitrotoga. Next base: position 15,022 of record JAKFXW010000187.1, on the reverse strand, counting down.
CCAGTCAAGGTATAGGCTGCGCCAAGCCTCATAGATGATGCCTCGGTGTCTCCGGCATTATTGGCAGGAAGGCTATCCTTTGTGGTTTTGGAGCCATAGCCAAGCCAAGCTGCAAGACCAGGAACGCCAGGAATTGCACCTTTCACAGTTAAGCCAAGGCTGCTGTCATTGGCAAGTCCGCTTATATAACTCTTAAGACCTGGAAGACGTCCAAGACGCAGCTCCAAGCCATCAGCCAGACCGACATTGACGGAGGACAGAGCAAGGCCTCCAATGCTTCCGTTACCGCCACCGATGGTAGCGGTAGTGGTACCAACTACGTTTAAATCAGTTGAAAGCCAATCCACATCAATATTGACTTCATCTTTCTCGATCGTAGAACCCATTTCCTGAACAATGGCTCTTGATGGACCTGCCATAGCTGGCACTATGCTAACTGCCGTGAACAATACAGCTACAGATAGAATTGATAACCTTTTCATGACTGCTCCTTAAAATGTTTAAAGTAAATTATTACTTGTCGCTTTAACTGTTATACACTCCATCATCGCATTTCGATAATCATGACATATTCACCCTCACTTAATGTTTGTGGCGAAATTGCCACTTTTCTACTAAAAATCTGGCTTGATTAGCTGCAACAATCACCAAAAATGTGCAGTCACCGTTTTACGTTGTACAAAAGTATGCCACAAATATACCACAAAAAATAAAAAAATACGCTTTACAACATAGTATAACTCATTGCCGAAAAAGTGAGTCACGCTGACTGTAACACTCGCAGTGGCGACATGTTAGCCACGCGTCGTGTCGCCAACCAGCCCGCCAAGGTGACAATTACCGTGCCACCGCCGACACCTGTTAGTAAAAGCATGATGCCCGGTCTATAGGGAATATCCAACACTTGATTAGCTATCACCCATCCCAGTAACGCGGCCCCTGCTGCCGAGAAGAGACCGCTTAACGCGCCTAGCACGGCAAATTCTGTCAGGTGTAATTTGCGCAAATAGCGACTATCTGCCCCCAGTGTTCGCAATATTGCGGTTTGATGAATGCGCTCATCCTGCATCGCCAGTAGCGCAGCGTATAAAACTGCCAGTCCGCTGAGCAGGGTGAACATGAAAATCGCGCTGACTGTTTGTGCAATCTGCTCGACGATGTTACGCACTTGCTCAATCACCGCTTCAGTGTTAATTATCAGAAGATTAGGGAAAGTCGTAGCCAGCTTATCTCCTGCACGCACTTGGTCTGCGGGCAAATGAAAACTGGTGAGGTAACTGGTGGTAAAATTTTCCAGTAGCGCGGGCGTGGCAACCACAAAGAAATTTACTTGCATGGAATCCCAGTTTAACCTGCGAAAATTAACTACCTCCGCACTGAATTGACTACCCGCCACATCGTAAGTCAGCGTATCGCCAATATGAATACCCAGAGTTTTGGCGATGCCTTCTTCGACTGACAATGCAGATTCAGTTGGTTGCATCCACCATCGGCCTTGCACTAATTCATTGCCGCTCGGCATATTTTCAGACCAGGATAAATTAAATTCGCGTTCCACCAGCGAGCGTGCGCGCGGTTCTGGGTAATCATCACCGCTTATGGCGCGGTGATTGATGGCGATCAAACGACCACGCACCATGGGAAAAAGTTTAGGGGTATTTATTTTTTGCGCGGTAAAAAAATTCAATAACGGCTCACGTTGATCGGCCTGTATATTAACTAAAAATCGATTGGGCGCGTCGGGCGGTAAACGGGTACGCCAGTTGTCCAACAAATCTCCACGCACAAATGTCAGCAGCAGCAACGCCATGCCGCCCAAACTGAGTGCAACTATTTGCAAGGCGTTCGTGCGACCATGTTGCGCGAGATTGGTCAGTGCCCGATTGCCCGCCAGCGGTATTTTGGACAAAGCACGCAACGCCAACCAGGCCAGCAATCCAAAGATTAACAATCCTCCAGCCAAGCCGCCCAACACGATGAAACCCAGCTTGAGTGAACCCGCTTGCCACAAAAACAATCCACCCAACACAACCCCACCCAAACCATACAACAAACCTGTGCGTGCTTCGGGAATGCCCAATTCGCGACGAATTACCCGCAGTGGAGAAACACTTTTTAGTTGCCACAGTGGCAAAAATGCAAAGCCCAACAGCAGTGCCAAGCCGCTAATGGATGCCTGCCAGATGGGCATCCAACTGGGGGTGGGTAGATTTGCATCACGCATGGCAGCAATGGTTTGCACCAATCCTGCCTGCACGGCGTAGCCTATGATGCAACCGAATATCACCGCAAAAAATCCAAGCAACAAAAATTGATACAGGAAAATTTGCAGCACCTGTGCCTGACTGGCACCGAGACAACGCAGCATGGCGCAGGTGTCCAGATGCCGCGTAATGAATTGCCGCGCAGCCAACGCTAACGCCACACCTGCCAGCACAACAGCGGTTAATGCGGCCAGGCCTAGAAAATTTTCGGCGCGTTCCAGTGCGGTGCGTATCTCGGGACGCGCATCGCGCACGTCTTCTATTTTTTCGCTCAACTGCAAACGCTCGACCAGCCAGCTTCGCAATTCACTGACTTTGTTCGGCTCGCCCGCTATCAATAAACGATGGCTGATGCGACTGCCTTCCTGCACCAATCCGCTACTTGATAAATCTTCTAAATTTAACAAAACACGCGGCGCAAAGCTGGCAAAGCCCACTGCTTGATCGACATCGCGCACAATGCGCGCAGCCACGCGCAAACGCAGTGTGCCCAGATTAATTTCATCGCCAATTTCTAAATTCAGCCGCTGTATCAATCGCGCATCACCCCACACCGTACCACGCTGGGGAATGCCGGTAGCCTCGTGCGGTGTTCCATCATCAATCTCAATTTTCCCGCGCAAGGGATAGCCTTGCCCCACCGCCATGATTTCCGTCAATATGGTTTGCGCGTCAGCCGACGCTGCCTGAGCGCGTGAAGTTGCCTGATCGCGTGAAATTGCCTGGGCGCGCGATACCATGCTCGGAAAAACTGCGCTCGTCACGACGGCCAAGTTGCGTTGCAGTGCAGCCGCGCGATACTCGGGCGAGATAACGCGGGTTGAGGTGACACGTAAATCTGCGCCCAACAAACTAGTGGCTTCCTGTTGCAAAGCCTGTCGCACGCGGTCGGCAAACAAGCCTACAGTTGACATGCTACCCACCGCCAACACCAGTGCCAGCAGTAATACGCGCCACTCGCCTGCACGCCAATCGCGGCGCAGCATGTTGAAGGATAGTCGAAAAATATTTCCAGTCATGCTCAGATATGCCTCATATTACAATTCGACCAGCCGCCAAATGTATTTGTCGATTACAACGGCGCGCCAATGCTTCATCATGGGTGACTAAAATTAAGGTCGTGCCGTGAGCGCGATTTAACTCCAACAATAATTCGATAATCTGCGCTCCTGTAGTGGCATCGAGATTGCCAGTCGGTTCATCGGCAAATAAGATTTTAGGTTGCCCGACAAAGGCGCGGGCAATGGCGACACGCTGTTGCTCACCACCGGACAAATGTTTGGGCAGGTGTGTCACGCGCGCCGCCAAGCCTACTTTTTGTAACGCCTGACGGGCGCGCTCCTGAATACTGATTGAATGATTGTTAATTGCCGGAAGCTTACTTGCTGGAAGATTACTGGCAGTATGCAACTCCAGCGGCAGCATCACATTCTCAAGTGCAGACAAGGCTGGCAATAATTGAAATGACTGAAACACAAACCCTGCCAGGCGACCACGCAAACGTGCACGACCATCTTCATCCAAGGCCGATAGATCATGGCCATCCAGATAAACCGTCCCATTGCTGGGAGTATCCAGCCCAGCTAATAGCCCTAGCAGAGTGGATTTACCCGAACCGGACGCGCCCAGAATCGCCAGACTTTCACCCGCCTTCACAGAAAAATTAATCTCATGCAAAATAGTCAGAGGCTGTCCGCCACTTTCTACTTGCTTACCCAGGTTCGCTGCCTGCACAATGTCTGCCATGAAAATATATTCTTTCTTAAAATTAATTTTATGCATTGCTGCGGGTTTGCTGGTGTCCCACTCCAGTGTGGCGCAACAACCTACTATTATGGTCTTCGGTGATAGCCTGTCAGCAGCTTATGGTATTTCTCGTAGTGCCGGATGGGTCAACTTAATGCAGCAATCGCTGCAACAAAGCCACCCGCAATATCAAATCGTCAATGTCAGCATCAGCGGTGAAACGGCCAACGGCGGGGTGCGCCGCCTCACCAAGGCCGTGCGTGAACATCAGCCTAGTATTGTGATTCTCGAACTGGGTGCCAACGATGCGTTGCGCGGCAGGCCAGTGGCGGACATACACGCTGATCTAAGCCGATTGATTCAGGATATTAAAAAATCCGGCGCACAAGTAATTCTGGCAGGAATGCAACTCCCGCCCAATTATGGCGATGGCTACACCAAAAAATTCAAGGCCATGTACCCAAGTCTTGCCCAAAAATTCAAGGTAACACTGGTTCCATTTCTGTTGGATGGAATCACCCCGGAGCAATTTCAAGCGGATAATTTACATCCCACGGCTGCCGCTCAGGCACAGATTTTACAAAATATCCTGCCCCATTTGCAGCCGCTACTTTGATTAATTTTTCAGCGCATCTGGTTTCAGCACGCCTAGTTTTAGCACATCTAGTTTTAGCACATCTAGCGTAAGCTAAAATCAGTACTGTTATTCAACCCCAGCGCACTCGCCATCCCTGCACCGAGGCGCTTAGCCAGCCGCTCAGAGAAGTTTTCATGCTTGGTAAAATCCACAATATCCTCAGCCTTCACCACGTCGCGCGCCACACTCTCCACACTGCCTATTTCATCGGCTAATCCCATATCGATACTTTTTTGACCAGTCCAAATCAAGCCGCTGAACACTCCCGTTTCTTCTTTCAAACGCTTGCCGCGTCCTTGCTTCACGACATTAATAAATTGCTGATGTATTTCCTCCAGCATTTTTTTAGCATGTTCCTGATGTACAGGATTAACGGGTGCAAAAGGATCCATGAAGCCTTTATTTTCTCCTGCGGTAATTAAGCGCCGCTCCACGCCGAGTTTCCCCATCGCACCCGTAAAGCCAAAGCCATCCATCAACACACCAATGGAACCGACCAGGCTGGCCTTGTTCACAAATATTTTATCCGTTGCCGCCACGATGTAATAGCAACCAGACGCACATATATCTTCCACCACTGAATAGATGGGAATATTGGGATACTTGGCACGTAGCCGGTGAATCTCATCGTTCACATAACCCGATTGCACTGGGCTACCGCCGGGGCTGTTAGAGCGCAACAGCACGGCCTGTGTGCCTTTGTGCTTGAAGGCTGCTTGCAGGCTGCCGATTAGCCTTTCTGAATTTGCAGCCGAACCCGATGAGATTACTCCGCTTAATTCCACCAACGCAGTATGCTTCCCACTCGATAGCGTCGTATCCGCTTTACCCGTCCACCCCATGAATAAGGCCAGCAAAATAAAAAGATAACCAAAGGTCAGTACCTTAAAAAAGATACCCCAGTGACGCGCTCGGCGTTGCTCCTGGATAGCGGTCATAGCAAGCTTTTCCAGTACGCTGCGCTCCCAGTTTTGTTGATCTGACATGAATGTTCCCTTCAATATTTAATAACTTAAGACACCCAACCCAATATACCCTGCAATTTAAGCTGCAGCGGGTTTAATTTATGTTTCAGTATATCAGGCGTGTGCTTTAAACCACGCTCTTAGACCAGCAAAATCATCCAGCAAAGCCAGCGGCTGTAATGCGCTTAAATGATGTTTAGGATGTGCGCCGTAAGTTACCCCCAGCGCACTCACCCCCGCACTCTTTGCCATGTGCAAATCATGCGTGGTATCCCCCACCATCAGCACACGCGTAGCCGCTACGCCCAGCTCATCCATAATTTCCAGCAGCATGGCCGGGTGCGGTTTGGAATGAGTTTCATCGGCGGTGCGTGAGGCGTGAAAAAATGGCTGTAAGCCACATGCCTCAAACGCTCGCGTTAAACCATGCCGCGTTTTACCCGTTGCCACCGCCAGCCAATAGCCTTGACTGTGTAATTCTGCGATGGTTTCATACGCACCAGCAAACAGAGGCATAGAATTTTCCTGCGAAAAAAAATGATGCCGATAACGCTGCACAAATTCATCGTACATCGCCTCACTTAAGCTCGGCACCGCATGATTCAAAGCCTGTTGCAGCCCCAAGCCAATCACATGTCGCGCAGCTTCATCCGACGGTATGGGTAAATCCAAATCGCGGCACGCCGATTGAATCGAACCTGCGATCACCGCCGTCGAATCCATCACCGTGCCATCCCAATCAAACACAATTAAATCGTAACGTTTTGCCATTTTTTAATAAACAAACTGCAAGAAAACAAGGCGCGGATATTAACATTTTTAGCTTATTACTTTGCGATTCCGCATAATGCCAACATGACCAATAAAATACCTAAATGGCTACTCTACTGCCGCCCCGGATTTGAAAAAGAATGCGCACAGGAAACCAACGCGCTCCAACTGGAGGCACAATCCGACAGTGGTTTTATCCTGGTGCAAGGCAAGCCACACTTACAGTTTGACCAATTGATTTTTGCGCGACAGCTCATCAGCTGGCATGGAGAAATCTCTGATTTGCCTCAGCGCGATAGGCTCACGCCTTTGCTACAAGCGCTTTCCAATTTAGTGAATGCACCAAAAAAATTTGGCGCGCTGTGGCTGGAAACGCCCGACACCAACGATGGTAAAACATTGTCTAGCTTTACCCAGCGTTTTCAACCGTTGCTAGAAGCGCCGCTCATTGCCAATGGCATGTTGGTCAACGACCCCGCCCTTCCCCGCCTACACATCTTTTTTACCAACCAAAATCGCGCACTCATCGGCAGCAGCATCCCGCAAAATAGCGCGCCGTGGCACATGGGCATCCTGCGGCAAAAAATGCCCCACGATGCACCTAGCCGCTCTTACTTAAAATTAGCAGAAGCATTTGCCATATTGCTTAACGCAGATGAACAAAAGAAATGGATAGTCCCCGGTATGAGCGCCGTTGATTTAGGCGCAGCACCCGGCGGCTGGACATGGCAACTGGTGCAGCACGGGTTAAAAGTCACCGCTATCGATAATGGCCCACTCAAAAGCGTGGCGGAAAAACATCCCGCCATCAAACACCTGCGGCAAGATGGCTTTCGCTATCGCCCCAACAAGCCAGTAAATTGGCTGGTTTGCGACATGGTCGAACAACCAGGGCGGGTCGCCACACTCATCGCAGATTGGGTGGCAAGCGGACTCACACAACACGCAATGTTTAATCTTAAGCTGCCAATGAAAAAACGTTTGGATGCACTGACCCAGGCGCTGCATGAAATCCAGACTGTACTTGGCGCAAAAGGCATACGCTACCGCTTAAAAGCCAAACATTTGTACCATGATAGAGAAGAAGTGACGGTGTTTCTAACCGTCAAATAATTCCATTGTCCTTCTCCCTTCGGGAGAAGGGTTGGGATGAGGGAGCAAGATTGGAGGCTTAGTAAATTAGAATTGGAATAGCTCATATTTCATGTCAAATAAAAAAAGCCCGCATGACGGGCTTTTTTGCAATTCAACTACGCTACTATTACTTCAGCTTTGTTTCCTTATACGCAACATGTTTACGCACAACGGGATCAAATTTCTTAATCTCGATTTTTTCTGGCGTGGTGCGCTTGTTTTTGTCGGTGGTATAAAAATGCCCTGTACCCGCACTGGATTCTAATTTAATTTTTTCACGCATTGTCCCTTATCTCCTTAAATAGGTACTCCTTAAACTTTCTCGCCACGAGCGCGCATTTCTAACAAGATTGCATCGATTCCATTTTTATCAATGGTACGCAGACCTGCATTGGTGATACGCATGGAAACAAAGCGATTTTCAGTTTCTACCCACAAACGACGACGCTGCAAATTCGGCAGAAAACGACGTTTGGTTTTGTTATTGGCGTGGGATACATTATTGCCCACCATCGGGTGTTTACCCGTTACTTGACATACACGAGCCATGATTATTTACTACCCTGTTTGCAAAAGAGCCGCGATTCTACCCTAATCTAAAAATACGTTCAACATTTGAATGCCGTTATGGACTCGGTTAGCCTAAATAAACTGCACTTCCACCATCGTCCCCACCGCAACATCGCCCAGTGCAACGGGCAATACAATGAAGCAGTTGGCTTTGCTCATGGAGCTGAGTATGCCCGAACCTTGTTCGCCAGTGGTTTGCACTGTCCATTCACCATTGGCCGTTTGACTGACAATGCCGCGCTGAAACTCGGTGCGTCCGGGGATTTTTTTGATGGGGCTGCTGCATCGCGCCTGCAAGGTAAATGTAGGTTTGGGTTGTTGCCCCATCAATATCAGTAGCGCATCGCGCACAAATTGTTGAAAGGTAACCATGACCGCCACCGGATTGCCCGGTAGTCCAAAAAAATGACTGCTGCCAATTTTACCGTTAGTCCTGATTTTTCCATACGCTAGCGGCCTGCCCGGTTTCATGGCAATTTTCCAGAATACCACCTCGCCAATTTCCGCTAATAGCTGCTTGATATAGTCCGCCTCGCCCACCGACACGCCGCCACTGGTGATAATCACATCAGCCTGCTGTGCCGCATCCAGCATGGCTTGCTTGAGAATGGCTTTATCATCGCGAATGTTGCCCAGATCAATTATTTCCAAACTCAGCCCGGCCAGCAAACCCATTAAAGCAAAACGATTACTGTCATAAATTTGCCCAGCGAGCAACGGCGTGCCGGGTTGTTGCAATTCATCGCCCGTAGAAAAAATAGCCACTTTCAATTTACGATAAACCTGCACCTCACTTAGCCCCAACGAAGCCAGCACACCCATTTCAGCGGCGTGTATCACTTGCCCGTGCACCAGAATCCGCGCACCTTGCTGAATATCCTCTCCTGCCCGGCGAATGTTCTGACTCGCCCGCACGTTTTTATTCAGCGTAATCACATCACCCGCAGCCGTAACATGCTCCTGCATCACCACGCTATCGCAACCAGCCGGAATCAACGCGCCCGTCATAATCCGCACACATTCCCCCGCCGCCACCGTACCTTCAAACGCATGACCCGCATAGCTCTTGCCGATAATTTTTAATTGCACCCCCGCCTGTGCCAATTCAACAACGCGCATAGCATAACCATCCATCGCTGAATAATCATGCGGCGGAACATGGATGGGTGAAATCACATCACTGGCTAGAGTACGCTGCCATGCGGTGTGCAACGGCACAGTCTCCTGCCCGGTAATCGGCGTAAGAAACTGCCGGATAAACGCACGCGCTTGCTCCACCGATATCGCGTTTGGGTCGTAGTCATGCAAGGTGTTGAGGTCGGACAAGGAAGTGATTTTAGATTTCATGTGACACACTTTTGCACAAAGTTTGGTGGAGGAACTCGATGCTCGGGAAATTGGGCTGCATGCCAAACTCCTTGGCGATGTCGAAGGCGGCGCAGATTTCGATGTCTTTTTGCGATAAGTAATGCTGATGGATGAGGACTTCGCGAATTTGGTCGGTGGCATCGGCGTATTCGCGATCATCTGCGTCGTTGTTCTCAAGCAAAAAATTCTGGTAGCAGTGTCCAATAACGGATTTAGAGTGTGTTTGGATTTCGTCCACCACGCGCAGGATTTCGGTGATCTTCGCGTCGAGCGCGCTGGGTTCGCTGTAAAAAATGTTGCCGTTGGGGTGGGCACTGGCGTTGCGATCGTCCACGAGTTTAGCGTAACTGCCAATCTTGTCGTTGTCGCACTCTATGAGCTTTAGGAGCCGGAGGATGCTGCGCTCGTTCACGGTACTAAAGACAAAGGGCGAACTCGCGCCAAGAAGATCATTCTCGATGTCTTTGCCGTTCATCATTATGTTTCTACAATGATCGGTGTTGCAATTGATTGTTCAACGATGTTGTAGAGATCAACCGTTGCCTCCGGTGCCTTAATGGAAACCACAAGTGCATAACGCGCATGGTTGTTGTAACCACCTAGTTTCTTGGCGGTCTTCCACCAACCAAGAGCCGGATAGATAGCCAAAATGCCTCGCTCGGCCAGCGCAGCAGCTGTGCCTTTCCACGTGTCAGAATGCAGGGAGCCGAGATGGCGATTATCAACTCCTAACTGCCAATTCAAGTCAGAGCCACCGCCCTGATATGTGCCTTCCTCTTCGTCTCGTGCGCGCTTGTTAATGCGCATGCGAAATGTCAGCTCGTTCTCCTCTGGTCGTTTCACTTCAAAACGCAGCCCGTGAGATTCATAACGATAACGCCCCTTAACACCACGCTCGATTACTCCAGGGTTGGGTTCAACAAAGTATGAGAGCGTAACCCGCATCTCGACGGGAATTTCGCCCAATTCCTGTAATGCCTCTTTCGGCCATGGCAGCCGATGCAAGTGCATGTCACGTGCTGTCGGCTCCTTGGCGCCATCGCGCTGAAAAGGTTGAAGGGTATTCTGAACAATCAGTGTTAGCGAATTGGATAAACTCCACAGAGCACGCTCAAGATTCGGTACTCCATAACCGCAATGGCGGATAAGACGAGCGTAATCGTCCTTGCGTTTGCGCGTATCAAGAAAATCAGCTTGCATCTGCTCTGTCCACACAGCAGAGTGGACAATAAGTGCGCGAACCGTCTCTGGCCAGAGATTGGGGTATTCCACCATGATTTGTGCTGCCATGCGGGAGCACAGTGCCGAGGCCGCACTGGTGGCATTTGACGTAGTCAGTAGGCGTTGAGTTGGCTGGTGATGTGTGGACAGTAAACTGAGGCTAGGCATAGTGGCTGGGCTGATGGCATCCCGCGCTGCATTGCCTCCCTCGAACACTACATCAGGCTTATATGGCCACGGCATCTTGTGCCAAGTTACCGAAGTCGTGCTAAAGGGGCTCAGCGAATCAACCAATGCAATCGGCTGGTAAGCCTGAGCGTCATGTTCGGTAATATTGATTTTCTGTGTGTATGCACCAACGGTCAGCGCGTTCCAAGATTGGCCGGGGTCGTGAATGCCTTCCGTTATATTGCTATTTGGATAATCCCGCCATGCATTGAGGTCATCAAGGTTGCCTGCCGAAACGACAATAAGGCGTGGTGTCAGTCCCTCGCCTAGAACATCACAGGCCAAACTATCAATGGCTGCAGACCAAGCTGAAGGTCGCCCACGATCTCGATTATCTGTGGTTGTAATCGCCATGCTGAAAACACGACGGCGATCAGGTGCAGTCACTTCGGGACGCCCCACCGCCTCGGCGGTCAACTCTCCGAACGGTTCACCTTGATTTACGTTGCTATGAGGAAGCAACTTTACCGACTCCAACCGATGCTCGACCATGAACGGTGCATTCGAGGCCATCGGCTCAGTCAAGTCGCCATAGAGCGCAAGCCCTGCCATTTGGGTTCCATGCCCATCGTTGTCATGCGCCCCCCAAGCAGGATCGTTGGTATGTAGGTCGACAGCATCAATCGCAGGTTCAAGTAAAGGATGACCCCGATTAACGCCAGTGTCGAGTATGCACACATGGGGTACCTGTCCATCTGCAAACGTCGCTCGATTCAACAGGTTTTCTACCCACTCGTGCTGCTCGGGAGGGATGAGGCTATCAAAAAATTCAGCTGTCTCCTTGGCGCGGCGAATTTCAGCCACATTGTTAAGCAATAACATCGACTGTGTAATCTGCCGTTTCGAACCTCGCATATGCAAAATAGTGCGCTCTGGGAAATTGATGACCTTGGTGGACAACTCAAAACCTATGCCTGCAGCCACAGCACGGAAGCGAGCCAAAGTATCTTCGCGGTTTTCTCTGACAGGGAGCCAGATTTCCCACCAGATGGCTTGGTTTTCATTTGTCGGTAAAACGGATTGATCATCCGTCCATAGCGCATCGAAGGTGGCGGCACGAACTTCTTGAATGGTATTGACCAGTGCTTTGTTGTCGAGTGATTTGCTGCCATCGCTTGATCGCTTATCAGCCATGTAATCTTCGATGATTTTTTCCAAAGTCTGGAACCGACCGTCTGGAACAAAGACCGTGGCATATGTGAAATGCTCACCATGCTGGACGTTCAGGAGTTCTATTCCCTGTTTACTGCGAGATAGCTTTTCAAAGGCTAATTCAACATCAGGCTGACTTTTGAATTGGATTTGAATACCAAAGCCACCATCAATACCGGCATCACGTTGAATTTGTGCAGCCTCAATTGCGTGAGCTTTTAGGGTGGCGAACTGACCAAGAAGCGCTTGGCCGTGCGCTAGTCGGTCAAGATTCGGAAGAGTCGATTCACGAGAGCCAGATACAGTAGATCTAAAGTGCTCAGTCTGTGCCGTATCAGTCAACTCAAAATGTCGCCGAAGGTCCGGTTGTTGTTCTGGCATAACGTTACAGTATTAGGTATTAACTGGGGGCATGGTTACGACTATGGAAAGACTTGCGATCCTCAAGATTTCTCATCACATCGTCCTTGGAAACAGCATCACGATTATGGATGATGGCATCCTTGATAGCAGCCTCTGCTGCACGCGTGATTTCAGCATAACTGAGACCCTCACCTTGGTGTGCAATGTCATCCCATCGTTTGATCAATTTAGAGTAGCCTGCAAGCCTGCTTTTCAGTAGTGCAACAATCTGTGGATGGCTTGGCAAGCCGTACTCAATCATGTCATCAAAACGGCGGAACAGGGCAAAGTCGAGGGCTTCTGGATGATTGGTAGCTGCAATGATGAGACTACTTGATTCATCTTGCTCGATCATTTGCAGGAAGCTATTCAGCACTCGACGGATTTCCCCAACATCGTTCGCAAGACCCCGCTGCGAACCAATGGCATCGAACTCGTCAAAGAAATAAATGCCACGCACATCTCTTACTGCATCGAACACCTGACGCAGTTTAGCTGCTGTTTCGCCCATGTATTTAGTAATCAAGGAATCTAGACGGACGACGAATAGCGGGATACCAAGCTCGCCCGCCAGAACGGAAGCAGTCAACGTCTTCCCTGTACCCGGAGGACCAATCAACATGAGTTTACGACGTGGGTGCAAACCATGATCTCTGATCTTGGCGAAGTTACGCTGTTCTTTAATTATGCGTTTTAGCTGATCCTCAATTGACTGTTCGAGGATTATGTCTGAGAGCCTTGCTTGTGGGTAGGACACTTCAAACAGGTTAGCAAGTTCTCCTCGCGGCTGACCTATCGGAGTTGGCTTTCGTGTTACGGCATCTGTTGCGCGATGTATTTTCGCGGCATCAATCATTGCCCGAAGATCCACAGCTAATTTCCCGTGCCCAAGCTTTGCCTCATGTGCAGCAACCTGCATCGCCACTGAAAGAAAATGGGTATCGTCGCCGCTGATGTGCGACTTCAACAAAGCTTTAATTTGTTCTGCACTGGCCATTATTTCACCTCCCCAAGCTTATGCTTAAGAGTATACCTCTCTTCCCACGCTTGAGCGAGACAGGCAGGGTTTTCAGCCGGCATTTTTCGTCACTCGCTTACATGCGAAAAAAGTTTTTTTACGAAATTCATTTTCGGGCGCGATCATTTTTATTTCGAAAGTCGACAATGTCGCACCTTGTGTGTGATATTGGAAACAGAATCATACCTCTGCGGCAGCGGACTCTTCTTCGCCCCAAACGCGGGCGAGGGGTCGGAGGGAAAGCCCTTTTCGTTGAGCAGCAAAAAATCAATATAACCTTTGCTGGATTTCTCGAAATTTTCGCCGAGGGCATCAAGGTCTTGCGTCTTGATCGTGATGCTGGGTTCAAGTTGGATGTTTGCAGGCGATTTACCTTCAGCGAAGAAACGCCAGCCAGCCGCTTCGAGCAGCTTGTTAATTTTAATACGGGTGATGGCTTCTTTCTTAATCACTCTGGTTTCTTTCCCTTTGCGAATGGTGGGGGAGTATAACAAAGAGTCTTATTTCGCAGAGTAACAGCGATGGGCACTACCGTTTTAGTGCAAAGCGAGCGAGCGTAACCCTATTCTGCATTAATTTGGTGCGTGATGTTTTTGCTCGTATCTTTCGTTTGGCCGTTTGGCGCAACAAATATGGGTATAGGCGTATATGGCATAGCTATTGCATACAGGTCTGGCATGAACCAAAACTTAAATAACCATGGTCAGCCACTGCGCGTTCTTCTGGTGGAAGAAAACCTCGATCGTGCGGCGATGCTCAAACAGGCTTTGCATAAAGCAGGCTGCTACATTGCGGCACACGTCACGGCCAGTTCCGATCTGGTGGGGCTGGTGGGCGGATTGCAGCCAGACATGATTATTCTGGATACTGAATCGCCTGATCGCGATACCTTGGAACATTTGTGCGTCATCAGCCGCGATCATCCGCGACCGATTGTGATGTTCACCAATGATGGTGATCGAGCAAAAATGCAACATGCTATTCGCGCGGGGGTAAGTGTCTACGTGGTGGATGGGCTGAAGGGCGAACGTTTAAGTTCGATTATGGACGTGGCTATTGCGCGCTTTAATGAATTGCAATCCTTGCGCCAGGATTTAGCAAAAGCGGAAACACAACTTGCTGAGAGAAAAGATATTGAACGCGCCAAAGGTATTTTGATGAAGCAGCGCGACTGGTCTGAAGAAGAGTCCTATCAGGCACTGCGAAAAATGGCTATGAGCAAAGGTATCAAGTTGAGCGAAGTGGCGCGACAAATAGTTTCAGTGGCGGAATTATTGGTTTAATAAGCCCTTAAGCGGGATTTAAAATTTTTTATTCAAGACTTATTTTTAACAGAAGAGGTATTTAAAAAAATAATATGAGCTTTTTGAAACTACGTATAAAAATAGAAAATCTCCATTTTCTTTACAATGTAGGGAGTTACTTGTTTTACTCGAAATGGAAAGAAATGGTATTACCTTTGATACAGAAAAAGTAAAAGATAGAACAGTAGTAATACAAATAGTTGGGTTAATTTTTTAGTGGCACGGTTACTGCTACGGTAAAA
>JAKFXW010000188.1 GCA_021731185.1 Gallionellaceae bacterium | reverse complement strand
TTTATGTATGGGATAGTCGCAGCTTTTATGTGTGGAATAATGGCCAGCGCGTGTGCTGCCCTGAGCGGCTCGTCGCGTACCGTGCCGGTGCATATCGTATATTCAAACGTCCAGTGTCGCGGCACGCTGGCTCCCTCATTAACCCGAATCACCGACGCAGCAGCGCTGGAGGCTTTGATCGGAAACAAACTTGCCACAAAACTTGGTAATGAAACCCACGCGCCCCGGTTTCCCGCTACAGATATGGGGTTTCCCGCTACAAATACGGGGCTCCCCGCTACAGATACGGGCAAGTTATTCAGCATCGACATGGGCGAGCGTCCCAGCGCAGGTTATGCGCTTGCATTGCAACGCGCTACACAAACGCAAGGGGTTTTGACAATTTATGTCGATTGGCAGGAACCGCCACCGAACACCATGACAGCGCAAGTCATGACCCATCCCTGCCTCGTGGTTCGTCTGCCGCCGGATGTCGAAACGCCAGGTGTCGAAAAGATTCGTGTGCTCGACCAGACTGGGCGCACACGCATGTCGTCCGATTAATGCAATTGCATACGCTTATTCCATTTCTCATTAGAAACAACATGTGTGCAGGAGCGGCTTTAGCCGCGATTTATTTGGGTTTCGCGGCTAAAGCCGCTCCTGCACCCGATAAATTATTGTAGTTTTTAACGAAAAATGGAATTAGCTCAAACACCGCGACCATAAATATTTTTGACCCCCTCACATACTCTGACTACTCTTTTTCGCCTATGCCAACCAACGTCCCTGCCTCAAAAAACTTTCAATTTCCTTTGCGACGGAGAACACCCGCTACCGTTCTCCGTGGCATAGGCCACGCATTAATTGCACCGTTCACCTCGCAAAGAACATTCGCTGTCGCGGATTATCAAGTGACGGTGTCTGCACAGTCGCTGTTCGCTCGGCAGCTTGCCAAATACCAAGCCTACGAACCATTGAACTCCAACTGGCTGGCCTCACGCTTTGGCGCAGCGGATCGTGGATTATTTGTTGATGTCGGCGCAAATTTTGGTTGGTACTCCTTGCTCAGCGCGAGGCTCGCTCCAAACGCAACCGTTATTGCCTTGGAACCGAGCCGTGAAAATTTTTCACTCCTCAGGCAGAATATTGATAACAACCGTTTCACGAATATTATCGCCATAAACAAGGGGGCTGGTGCCGACTCAAGCAAAGCATCACTGTATGTACATGAACCAGACAATCCAGGCGCGCATTCCATCCGCAAACCTGTGGCTGGTTTATCCGAAGAAGTCATATCCCTTGAGCCGCTGGATATTCTGCTTGCACCCTATGACGGACAGGTGCATCTACTGAAAATCGACGTTGAAGGCTACGAGATTGAAACTCTGATGGGCGCAACAGAAACGCTCAAGCGGACAAACTACATTCTGCTGGAATATTCACCTGGCTTTCTGCGGGAGTGCGGTCATGATCCTATGCAGCTCCTGGATCTGCTTAAATTAAATGGTTTCATACCGCATCTTGTCCGAGCGACCGGAATCGAACCTGTTGAACTTCATAGACTAGAACAATGCGATCCAACGCTCTCCCATGGGAAAAGTTGGCAGATTGATCTGGTCTTTGCTAGGCCATAATCTAGCATCAGAGGTGGGAGTACATTTTTTCCAATCGACAGTAGAAAGCAAACAGCCCACACCAAGGCGGTTTATTCTCCAATCCATTCGGAAAAACCCAATCGGCCAAGCCTTGACTAAGCGGTGTCACTTGAACGGCACTGCTCTTGCCTTATTGCAATGACTACACTCAGGTTGCAATGACTACGCTCATGCCTCCTGCCCATCGTTCCAAGCAATTTAGTCCGCCTGCTTACGCAAAAACGATGGAATATCCAACGGCTCGACTCCAGATTGTTTCATCGCTTCGATGGCTTCGCGATGCCGACCATTACGCATCACAGCGGGCATTTCCAGTTCTTTGTAATTGATTAAAGGCATGCCTTCGTCATGCGTGCCAGTGCGTTGTGCATAGATCAACTCAGGTTTATTTTGCTTGGACAAAATGGGCGAACCAAGACCAGTGGCAACGATGGTCACGCGCAATTCATCACCCATCGCTTCATCAAAAA
Organism: Gallionellaceae bacterium; assembly: GCA_021731185.1. GTDB lineage: Bacteria > Pseudomonadota > Gammaproteobacteria > Burkholderiales > Gallionellaceae > Nitrotoga. The sequence continues at coordinate 15,440 of JAKFXW010000188.1, read as the reverse complement.
CAGATCCCACAATCACGGTCGCGTCTTCCACCGCAAACTGTACGCTGTTGGTAATCTCTTTATATTCACGCATGGTCAGACTGCTACTGGAGGTGATGTTAACCAGCACACCGCGTGCACCAGACAGGTTCACATCTTCCAGCAAGGGGCTGGACATAGCACTTGCAGAAGCACGCTTGGCGCGATCTACACCCGATGCAGTGGCCGAACCCATCATGGCCATACCGTTCTCGGACATCAAGGTACACACGTCGGCAAAGTCCACGTTGACCAAGCCCGTGGCATTGATGACTTCGGCAATGCCAGCCACAGCACCTTGCAACACGCCATTTGAAGAGCGAAAGGCTTCCAGCAAAGTCGTATCTTCACCCAGAACAGTCATCAGCTTTTCGTTCGGCACAACAATCAGCGAATCCACATATTCCGACAGCACTTCAATGCCAGCCTGCGCCAAGCGCATCCGTTTACCTTCATGCGCGAACGGTTTAGTAACCACTGCCACGGTCAGGATATTCATCTCTCTCGCGATTTTTGCCACGATGGGTGCAGCACCCGTGCCCGTGCCGCCGCCCATACCAGCAGTGATAAACAGCATATCCGCGCCACTGATCATCTCGGCAATACGTTCGCGATCTTCTTCTGCCGCTGCGCGCCCCACATCTGGAATGGCGCCTGCTCCCAGCCCTTTGGTGATGGTTGCGCCAATCTGCAAGCGCGTGCCCGCCTTGTTGCGCTTGAGTGCCTGAGCATCGGTATTCACCACAATGAATTCCACACCATGCACGCCTTGTTCAATCATGTGATCCACTGCATTGCCACCGCAGCCGCCCACTCCCACTACTTTAATCACCGCATTCTGGTTGGGTATTTCTTCGATTTCAAACATTATTTCTCCTTCATATAAATAAAAAAATTAACCACCAAAAAAAAACAAACTGCAAAACTACAAAACTACTTAATAAAAATTGTTACGAGGAAACGTTTATTAAGTTGGCTTTGTTATTCCCGCACAACCATTTAATTAAGGCCCTCCCCGATCTTGCTGTGTTAGGAACTGCTTAAGGGCTGCAGCGCTAGGCGAATCTTGGCGAGGAAACGGAGTTGACTCAGGTGTCAATGAGTGTTCCAAGCCAAGATTCAACACCGCGATGCGCCCTTCAGCAGTTTAATAACCAGCAAGATTAGAATGTTTCCTGAAACCACGCCTTCATCCTTGCAAACACATCGCTCACCGAACCAGACTGCATGCGCGTCGTTTTATTTTCCTGATACTGCTCCAAGCCATACATCAGCAAACCCATACCCGTGGAATAGCGTGGTGACCGCACCACATCGGCCAATCCACCCGTATACTGCGGCAGACCCAATCTAACTGGCATGTGAAAAATTTCCTCACCTAACTCCACCATACCTTGCATGGCACTGCTGCCGCCCGTGATAACAATGCCGGAGGACAGCAAGTCTTCAAAACCACTACGCCGTAATTCAGCCTGCACCAATGAATACAGCTCCTCTATGCGCGGCTCGATTACCTCTGCCAAAGTTTGCCGCGACAACATGCGCGTACCGCGTTCACCCACACCTGGCACTTCCACCGGATCGTCATCTGCCAGCTGGCGTAGCGCGCAACCATATTTTATTTTTATGTCCTCGGCATCCTTAGTTGGCGTGCGTAACGCCATCGCAATGTCATTGGTAATCTGATCGCCTGCAATGGGAATCACCGCCGTGTGCCGAATTGCCCCGCCAGTAAAAACCGCCACATCCGTTGTACCACCACCGATGTCCACCAAGCACACGCCCAGATCACGTTCGTCATCGGATAACACCGCCTTGCTGGAGGCAAGCGGCTGCAAAATAATTTGCGGGACTTCCAATCCGCAGCGATGCACACACTTGATAATATTTTGCACCGCCGCAACTGCGCCACTCACGATATGCACTTCCACTTCCAGGCGCATACCGCTCATACCGAGTGGTCGTTTTATTCCGCCCTGACCATCGATGCTGAATTCCTGTTCCAAAATATGCAAAATTTGCTGATCCCCCGGCAGACTGATTGAACTGGCGGTATCCACCACCCGCACGATGTCGGTGTGCGTCACCTCTTTTTCTTTTATTTTGACCATGCCATTAGCATTGGAACTTTTAATATGGCCGCCCGCGATGCCCGTGAACACCTCACGAATTTTGCAATCTGCCATCAACTCTGCGTCGCCCAAAGAACGCTGAATAGCTGCTACCGTTGCATCGATATCCACCACCATGCCTTTTTTCATGCCCGATGATTCATGTGTGCCTACTCCTATCACCGCCAAAGCTCCATCTGCGTTAACCTCGGCCACAATGGTGATAATTTTGGATGTGCCTATATCCAAAGCAACGATTAAATTTTTAGATTCTTTGCTTTTACTCATGATTTATTCCCGCAACTAAACTTTATTTGCATACTAAATTTTTCCAAGCCAAACGCTTTTTGGTTGCATACGATTACTCTTCATCGTGCCCGCAACATTCCCGCCTGCTAAATTTGCACTCCCCATGTTTCCACCCAGCATATTCACCGCAAATCCATTTGGATAACGCAAATCCACGTAATTCACCGATCCTTGTACTGCGGCCAAACTCTGCGGATAAACCGCAACAAAGCGTGCGAGTCGTGACAGAACTTTTTCGCGCCCCAAATCCAGCAACATGCCATTTTGCAAACGCACCTGCCAGGCACGGCGCGGAGATAAGCTGACATGCGAAATCGTTTGCTTCAATGGCATCAACAGCCGCTTAAATTCAAAATACATTTGCGTCACTTCAAAAGCGGACTCAGGCGACCCCAAAAAATTTGGCAAAATTGCGGCAATATCTTTATCGTTTATTTGCGCCTGAAATAATTCGCCTTGCTGATTGACCCAAGTAGTTTTATCCCACAAGGGGACAATGTCCCAGCGCGCCAACGCTACATGCTCCTCCAGTGTCATTTTCAATTGCCAGGGTATATAGCGACGCACATGGGCTCTACGCACCCAAGGCACGGCTTCGAGTTTCTGTTGCAGATGCTCCAGATCGACTGTAAAAAAATTCCCATTTAATTCGCTGTCTAACACGGCCTCGATCTGCGCCAGGTTCACATTCAGTGGCACAGCCTCAAGCTGCACCACACTCAAATTAAATGCAGGCAAGCGCACCAGGTAGTGCAATGCACCATAAAGTGCCAGCAGCAAGCTCAAGCCAAACAAGGCTCGACTCAGCATATTTAATTGTTGTGGTCTATCCCACATGCGCCCACTCCAAAGTTGCCATCGCTAAAATTTGCTCCACTAATTGCTCAAAGCTCATACCCATATGCCGCGCTGCCATTGGCACTAAACTATGATCGGTCATACCGGGTGAAGTATTAATTTCCAGCAGATAAGGTTTGCCATCTGTACTCATTAAAAAATCCACACGTCCCCAACCTCGGCCACCCACCAATGCAAAACCTTGCAAAGCTAATCGCCGCATTTCCGCTTCGTCGGCTGCCGATAAACCAGCGGGGCAAAGATAGCGTGTGTCATCGCGCAAATATTTCGCCTCGTAGTCATAAAATTCATTGGCGGGTTCAATCTTGATAACTGGCAACGCTCGCTCACCTAAAATCGCCACGGTATATTCGCCACCGCCCATAAATGCTTCTGCCATCACCAAGGTGTCGTGCCTGGCGGCTTCGTCATAGGCTGCACGAAAATCACTGAGCTTTTTTACTTTGCTGATGCCCACGCTAGAGCCTTCATTGGCTGGCTTTACAAACAACGGCAGACCCAATTTTTTTGCCACTGCCGACAAATCACTGCTTGCAGTAATCATCTCAAATGCAGGCACAGGCAAGCTTGCTGCCTGCCACACCAGCTTGGTGCGCCACTTATCCATCGCCAGTGCCGAAGCCATTACCCCGCTGCCGGTGTAGGGTAAGTTCATTAATTCCAGCGCGCCTTGCACCGTGCCATCTTCGCCATAACGTCCATGCAATGCGATAAATACCCGCTGAAATCCATCCTCCACCAATTGCTGCATGGGTCGCTGTGCAGGGTCAAACGCATGCGCATCCACTCCGCTTTTTTTAAGCGCAGCTAACACTGCCGCCCCACTTTTGAGCGAAACTTCACGCTCGGCGGAACGGCCTCCCAGCAACACAGCGACTTTGCCAAAATTACTCAACTCATTTCCCTTCACCCGCAACTCCCACGATTCGAACTTCTGGATGCAGCAACACTCCTGTTTTTTTCTGCACAGTGGCTTGCACTTCGTTAATTAAATTTTCAATATCTGCTGCGCTAGCACGACCCACATTCACGATAAAATTGGCGTGCTTCTCAGAAACCCGCGCACCACCTATCTGACGACCTTTCAAGCCACTCTGTTCAATCAAACGCGCTGCATAATCTCCCACTGGGTTGCGGAATACCGAGCCGGCATTCGGCAACTGTAGCGGCTGGCTGGCAATGCGTTTGGATAGCAGTGCTTTAATTTCCTGACGCGCAACTGCACCGTCACCACTGGCAAGCTGCAAGTTTGCGCTCACAAAAAATTCTTCTAAATGCGGGTCTGGCAATACAACAACCACTTTTGTTTTAGGCGATGTCCCACAAGGGGACAATGTCTGCTGCTCCTTGAGTATCACCGAACGATAATCAATAGCGTATTCATCTGGGTGACGCACACACATCTGTCCAGCTCGATTAACTGTTTGCACACTACTCACCACATCCCACGTTTCACTGCCATAACACCCTGCATTCATAGCCAACATGCCGCCCAGTGTGCCGGGAATGCCAGCAAAAAATTCCGCACCGCGTAAATTATGCATAGCTGCATAACGCGCAATTTTTGCACCGGGCACGCCCGCTTCAACATATAGCGTGCCGTCGGCTTGAATGTGCATTTCATCTAATGCCGCGTGCAGCAACAACACCGTGCCGCGTAATCCGCCATCGCGCACCAGCAAATTACTGCCCAAACCCACAGCAAACAAGGGTTCTTGCGCAGGCAGCGTGTTCAAAAATTTCAGCAAATCGTCCCTGTCAGCAGGTTGATAAACTCGCTCGGCATAGCCCCCTGCACGCCAACTGGTATAGCGACTCATGCCTACGTTTTGTCGCAATGTTCCGCGCAAATCCGAAGCTCTAAACTGTGTGGGTTCAGTCATGTTCATTTGTTTGCCAAAATATTCATATGTTCAGGGAACCTCTGATTAAGTCCCGCATGACCGCACACTCGGTTTTGCGGGATGGGATGCAAGGCGTGCGAGGAAGCGAATGGTCGATCCCCTTCGCAACGAGCGCAACGCGACAGGCCGCCCGAAAAACCAGTGCCCGTGAGGGTTGCGGCAAAATCGCGCGCTCGCGACGTTGCGCTCCTCGGCATCGTAGTCCGGGCTACGACCTTCGTCGCACGCCTGGCGATCATCGCGATTTTGCCAGCAATGCGGTTCATGGAGGACTTAATCAGAGGTTCCCTCGGCATCTTCATACGCCTGCCGATTCCATCTCATTGTCCCCCTGTGGGATGTGCACCAGGTTTTGCAATTGTGTAGCGATGCTGCCAATTGAACCTGCGCCCATGGTCAGCACCACGTCGCCCGCTCGCACCCTATGCAAAATCATCTGCGGCAATTCTGCTATTTGCTCAACGAACACGGCTTCAGTTTGACCGATCACACGCAGTGCATGCATCAAGGCGCGACCATCGGCAGCAACGATGGGCGTTTCTCCTGCGGCGTACACTTCGGTTAGCAGCAGCGCATCTACACCGCTTAAAATTTTGACGAAGTCTTCAAACAGATCGCGGGTGCGCGTGTAACGATGCGGCTGAAATGCCAGCAACAAACGACGATTGGGAAATGCCCCGCGCACTGCGGCAATGGTGGCTGCCATCTCTGCCGGGTGATGACCGTAATCGTCAATTAAAGTAAAACTGGTTTCATTCACATTGTCCCCTTGCGGGACAATTTCTTTTTCCCCCGCGCGCCGATGTGGAATCGCAGCAGCAGCGGATGGCAGCTTGATTTCACCATAGCGTTGGAAGCGTCGCCCCACGCCTTGAAATTCTGCCAGCGCGCTGATGATCGCCACATCTTCCACACCCACTTCCAACCCAACCGCTATTGCTGCGAGCGCGTTTTGCACGTTATGCAAACCCGGTAAATTGAGGGTGATGTCCAAATCGCGCGGCTGACCATTTTGTCGACATTGCGCGGTGAAGCGCATCAAGCCATGATGATGCTGCACATTCACGGCGCGAATTTGCGCCTCTTCCGAAAATCCATACGTGGTCACTGGCTTGCTGATGCGCGGCAAAATGTCGCGCACATTCGCATCATCTATACACACTATCGCCATGCCATAAAACGGCAAATGCTCGGCAAAATCGATGAACGCTTGTTTCAGTCTGGAAAAATCATGGCCGTAGGTTTCCATGTGATCGGCATCAATATTGGTAATCACTGCCAGGATAGGTTGCAAATATAAAAACGATGCATCCGATTCATCCGCCTCTACCACAATGAATTCGCCTGTGCCCAACTTGGCATTTACACCGCTACTGTTGAGTCTGCCGCCAATCACAAAAGTTGGATCAAAGCCGCCCTTCGCCAACACACTGGCAGTGAGGCTGGTAGTCGTGGTTTTGCCGTGCGTCCCCGCTACCGCAATGCCCTGGCGCAAACGCAGCAATTCCGCCAACATCATGGCGCGCGGCACAATCGGAATTTTGCGCGCACGCGCAGCCACCACTTCCGGGTTATCCGCTGCGATGGCAGTGGATACCACCACCGCATCAGCATCGACTAAATTATTTACCACATGCCCTTTAAAAACTTTCGCGCCCAATTTTTTCAAGCGCTGCGTGATGGCGTTATCAGCCAAATCCGAACCGCTGATTTGAAAGCCGAGATTAAGCAGCACCTCGGCAATGCCGTTCATGCCGGAGCCGCCTATGCCTACGAAATGAATATGTTTAACTTTATGTTTCATTCTGTTTTAAATCTCCGCTAATTCTGAACACACTTCAGCAACGCGCCGAGCCGCATCCGGCTTAGCTAAAGCGTGTGCGGCTAGTGCCATGACCAATGTTTTTTCTCGTGTTAAGCCGCGCAATAAATCTGCCAGATGTTGTGCATTCAAGGCATGCTGCGGCAGCAAAATGGCCGCTGCATGGCCACTCAAAAACTGCGCATTCGTGGTCTGATGATCGTCCACTGCAAATGGAAAAGGGATGAGTATGCTGGCCACACCCGCCGCCGCAAGCTCGGCGATAGTTAAAGCCCCAGCACGACAAATCACCACATCGGCCCACGCATAGTGTTGCGCCATGTCCTCCAGAAACGGTTGGATGTTGGCGTTAATTTCGGCCTGACTATAATGTGTTTGCGTCACAGAAAAATGCTGCTTGCCCGTTTGATGCAGCACATGCGGACGCACAGCCAGTGGTAGCAACGCCAACGCGGAGGGGAGGCATTCATTAATTGCTTTCGCACCGAGACTGCCGCCCAACACCAGAACATTCAACACGCCGCTGCGTGACGCGTAGCGAATTTTTGGATTGGGCAGTGCAGCGATGCTGGCACGCACTGGATTGCCGCACCACTCCGCATTTAGCAAGACTTCTGGAAAGCCAGTCAAGGTGCGGGTTGCGAAGTGGGATAAGGATTTATTGCTCAGCCCTGCAATGGAATTTTGCTCATGTATGATTAACGGGCGACGTAGCAACGCGCCCATCATGCCACCCGGAAAGGTAATGTATCCTCCCATCCCCAGCAGTACGTCCGGACGATGATGCAAAATAGTCAGTGCGCTTTGCCACAATGCGATCAACAAATTAAATGGCAGCATTAATTTTCGCAGCAGACCTTTGCCACGCAAGCCGGAAAAGCGTACGGTCACTAGTTCATAGCCTGCCTTGGGCACCAAGTCTGACTCCATGCTCTGAGCCGCGCCCAACCAGGTAATCTGCCAACCTTGTGCGCGTAAACAATCTGCCACCGCCAGTGCCGGAAAAATATGCCCACCCGTGCCGCCTGCCATAATTAAAATGGAGCGCGTCATATCGACTGACCCCACTTATATTGATATTTTAGTTCCGACATAACCTGAAGGTTAGTCTGCACTGAAACAGGCGATTGATGCGGGGTCATATCGACTGCCCCCATTCATATTCATATTTTAGTTCCGACATAACCTGAAGGTTAGTCTGCACTGAAACAGGCGATTGATGCGGGGTCATATCGACTGCCCCCGCATCAATCGCCTGTTTTCCCAGTCGATTCTAAGAAGTAACGCTGCCGCAATACAGCTCACCACTATACTGCTGCCACCAAAGCTGAGGAAAGGTAGCGTGAGTCCCTTGGTCGGCAACACGCCCATGTTGACTCCGATATTGACGAAGGCTTGCGCACCCAGCCACACGCCTAATCCTAACGCCACCAGTGCGGCATATTGGCGATCCAGGAATGCAGCTTGACGGCCAATAGCGAAGGCGCGGGAGATGAGTCCGGCAAATAATAAAATGAGCACCAACACCCCTGCGAACCCTAATTCTTCGGCGATCACTGCCAACAGAAAGTCTGTGTGTGCTTCTGGCAAATAAAATAATTTTTGCACGCTACCGCCCAGTCCTACCCCGAACCATTCGCCGCGTCCAAAGGCGATCAGCGCGTGACTCAGCTGATAACCTTTGCCGAATGGGTCGGCCCACGGATCCATAAATCCGATCACACGCTGCATACGGTAGGGTGATGAAAAAATCATCGCCGCAAACAGCATCGGCAATCCAATTGCCAGCCCGATAAAAATTTTCAAGCTGAATCCGCCGAGAAATAAGGTACACATGGCAATGGTGCAGATCACCACCAGCGCACCCATGTCTGGTTCCATCAACAGCAGGCTGCCGACCAGCGCCATGACTGCCAGCATCGGCATGAATACCGACACCAATTTTTCCTTGATGATGCCCTTGCGAACCGCATATTGCGCGGCATACAGCACGGCAAATAATTTCATCAACTCGGAAGGTTGCAGATTGATTCCAAGCAACGATAGCCAGCGTCGACTGCCATTGACTTCACGGCCTATGCCTGGAATCAATACCAGAGCCAGCAACAACACACCGAATGCGAATAAATATGGAGCCAGTTTTTGCCACTCCTCCATAGAAATTTGAAATGCCGCAATGCCCACAATGACACCGACCAAAATAAAAAAGCCATGTCGCATTAAATAATATTCCGCGCGATAGCCCGTGAATCTACTGGCTTCTGCCGTAGCAATAGAAGCCGAATAAACCATGACAAGTCCCAATGCCAGCAAGACGAGCACGATCCATAACAACATCGCGTCGTATTGCGGCGTGGCCGTGCGATGATTATTTACGCTGGCGGAAAACATGCACTCTCCTCCTGCAAGGCTTGTACCGCACTGATAAACACACTGGCGCGATGCACATAATTTTTAAACATATCGAAGCTGGCGCAGGCGGGTGATAACAACACTGCATCACCTGCCTGCGCCAGCGCAGCAGCTTGCCGTACCGCACCCTGCATGTCGGATGCGTAATGAATAGGCACGCCACATCCTTGCAGCGCAGTGGCTATGTGTAGCGCATCTCGCCCTATCAACACCACACCTCGAGCGTGTTTGGATACGGCTGGCAAGAGCAGTAAAAAATCCTGCCCCTTACCTTCCCCTCCCGCAATTAAAATTGTAGGCCGCTGTAAACCCTGCAAAGCTGCGACTGTCGCGCCAACATTGGTGCCTTTGGAGTCATCGTAATACTGCACGTTATTGATTTCAGCCACGTGCTCGACGCGATGTGGCAGACCACGATAGTCACGCAGCGCACGCAGCAAAGGTGGAAGTGGCAAATTGATTGAGCAACACAATGCCAGTGCAGCCAGCGCATTTGCCACATTATGCAGACCGGCAACCTGCAAATTGCTCGCTGGCAATATGCGCCGCTGCCCTTGCATGAGCCAAATTCCATCTGCAGTGTGCGAAATGCCCCAGTCCAATTTTCCAGCAGGCTCGCTTAATCCAAAGCTGATATGCGTACGATCGAGTAACTCCATTGCCATGCTGAGCGGATCGTCACGATTTAATACCTGCACGCCATTGCCTTGAAAAATACGCGCCTTGGCATTGCTGTAAGCGCGCATGTCACCATATCTATCCAGATGATCTTCACTGATATTCAGCACAGTTGCGGCATCTGCCTTGAGCGATGAAGTGGTTTCCAATTGAAAGCTGGATAGCTCCAGCACCCACACCCTATTTTGTGATGCGCCTGGCGGCTCGGCACTTACTTGCAGGTCGGCATCCAGCACGGCTGGCGAAATGTTGCCTGCCACTACAGTATTGCACTCTGCTGCGCGACACATTTGGCCGACCATATCGGTGACCGTGCTCTTGCCATTAGACCCTGTAATGGCGATTATTTTGGGCGCAGAAAACGGCTGCGCTATATCAAAATATTTAGACGCTGCTGGCAATGATGAGGGGTTGGGGGGAGGTGCATGAAAGAGATGTTTCGCATTAAATGCCTGCGCGAATAATTCAACGTCACCTACGATAGCTATGCCACGAGAAGCAGCGCGTTGCACAAATGGCTGCTGCAAAGGCACGCCGGGGCTAATTGCAATCAACTCAATGCCAGTTAATAAATTATCGTGAAACTCGCCGCAATGCACTTCCAGTTCAGGAAACTCTGTTTGCGCTTCCGGCAATATGGGTGGATGATCGCGGCTATCCGCCACGCGCAGTTGAGCGCCATGCATGGTGAGCCAACGCACCAGTGATAATCCGGTCTCACCCAGACCCAACACCAACACCGATTTGTTAGCCAGTTTTATCATCTGAGTTTGAGAGACGCTAACCCTATCAACACCAGCATCATGGTGATAATCCAGAAGCGCACCACCACCTGGTTTTCTTTCCACCCCTTCAATTCATAGTGGTGATGCAGCGGTGCCATGCGGAAAACGCGCTTGCCCGTTAGTTTGAATGAGATCACTTGAATGATGACCGACATTGTTTCCAACACAAATATTCCGGCCATGATGAACAATACAATTTCCTGCCGCACTATCACAGCCACCACTCCCAGTGCCGCTCCCAGCGCCAGTGCGCCGACATCGCCCATAAACACTTCAGCGGGATAAGCGTTAAACCATAAAAATGCCAAGCCCGCTCCCGCGATTGCACCGCAAAATACAGCAAGCTCGGAGGCACCAGGAATGTAGGGAATGCCCAGATATTTAGCGAACACAACGTGTCCCGCAACATAAGCAAAAATGGCCAGCGCGCTGGCTATCATGACCGTCGGCATAATCGCCAGGCCATCCAGCCCATCCGTTAAATTCACCGCATTACTGGTGCCTACGATGACTATACATACCAGCCCTATAAATACCGCACCCGTAAGCGAAAAAGTAATCAGTTTAAAAAACGGCACGATCAAAGTAGTGTGTTCGGGTAGCGTGGCGGTTTTCCATAAATACACCGCAACGATGAGGGCAATGATGGACTGCCAAAACATTTTGGCGCGCGCTGATAGGCCCTTGGGATTGCGATGCACGACTTTGCGATAATCATCCACCCAGCCTATCGCACCGAAACCCAGCATGGTCAGCAGCACTACCCACACGTAAGTGTTGCGTAAATCTGCCCATAACAAAGTGGTAATGGTGATGGAAGTTAAAATCAGCGCGCCGCCCATTGTTGGTGTGCCAGCTTTAATCAAATGAGTTTGCGGGCCATCATCGCGCACGGATTGGCCGATTTTGTATGCCGTTAATTTTCGTATCATGGCTGGCCCGACCATAAAGGTGATGAACAGCGAAGTCATGGTTGCCAGCACTGCGCGCAGCGTGATGTAATTGAACACACTGAAGGTTCGAATATCCTGCGCTAACCATTGTGTAAGTGCCAGTAACATTAAGCTATCCCTGTGCCCCACAAGGGGGCAATGTGTTAGTGCGCAGCTGCCGCACTATCCTGTTTGTTCATCACACTGCAATATTGCACCACCCGTTCCATACGCATAAAGCGCGAGCCTTTAACCAACACGGTGGTATGGGCATTTAATTTATTTTCGAGTGCAGCAAGCAGTGCTGCGATGTCCTCAAAATGCTGTGCGCCTGCGCCAAATTCGCGCACGGTATGGCGCGTCAAATCGCCCAATGCCAACAACTCATCAATCCCCGCTTTGCGCGCTTCTACTCCCATCTCACCATGCAAAGATACGGCCTCTTTGCCCAACTCGCCCATGTCGCCCAGCACCAGAATTTTTCTACCTCGAGCTTGCGCCAACACCTTAAGCGCGGCGCGTAACGAAGCAGGATTGGCGTTGTAACTATCATCAATCAACTGCGCGCCATGCAGTGCCAGATGTCGTTGCATACGCCCTGCCACGCCCGCAAAATTTTGCAAGCCAGCGATGATCGCGGAATTGTCTATATTTAACGCCACTGAGGCGGCGATGGCAGCCAAAGCATTACGCACATTGTGTGAACCGGGCACTTGCAGTTGCACGCTGAAATCGCCACGCGGCGTATGCACATCAATACATTGTCCCCTTGTGGGGTGTGCGCCAATTTTATGCGGCTGATATTGCGCGGTGATCGTGGCCGGATGCTCCAACCCAAATTCAATTATTTTTCGCTGCCCTGCCCGATTTTCAACCCGTGCCTGATTTTCAACCAGGCCGCGCCATAATGGCGCGTACGCATCATCAGCGTTAATCACCGCACAACCGTGGCTATCCAACCCTGCAAAAATTTCGCCCTTGGCGCGCGCTACATCAGCTATAGACCCAAGCCCTGCCAGATGCGCGCTCCCAGCATTGTTGACAATGGCGATGTCGGGTCGCGCAAGGCGACTGAGATAATCAATTTCGCCCGCGTGATTCATGCCCATTTCGATGACCGCATAGCGATGTGTGTCACGCAGCTTTAACAAAGTGAGCGGCATACCAATGTCATTATTCAAATTACCCAGTGTCGCCAACACCTTGTCAGTGCCTGTCGTTGAGGTTCCACCCGTCGCGTACCTCAGTATGCTGGCCAGCATTTCCTTGACCGTAGTCTTGCCATTACTGCCTGTTATCGCAATGAGCGGCAAGGTAAATTGTGTGCGCCAATGCGCGGCTAAACTTCCCAATGCCAGTTTTGTGTCATCTACCAGGATCAAGGGAATCGGGCTGGGGATGGGGTAACTGCCTGCATTAACCAAGGCCGCTACTGCGCCACTGCGCGCGGCACTAACGATGAATGCTGCGCCATCAAAATGATCGCCCTGCAAAGCTACAAATAAATCCCCTGCCGCTATGGCGCGACTATCGCTGGAAACGCTGGTAAATATGACTTCTCCAGCCTGTATATTTTCTGGCATCACCTCGGCAGTGATGATCTTGCCCTTTAATACTTCGGCGGCTTGACTCAAGCGCATCATGGTCTGGCCACCTGCTGCGCCCTGCTGCTCCAGCTTTGCAGCGCCTGCTGGGCAATCAAGATGTCACTGAAAGAATATTTGATACCATTTATTTCCTGATAATCTTCATGTCCCTTGCCTGCCACCAACACCGTATCTGCTGCGCGGGCCGAATGAATGGCTTGCGTAATGGCAGCGGCGCGATCTTCAATTATTGCGACTGGATTTATTTTATGGACATCATCCATGCCCGCCACGATGGCGGCGATGATGGCTTGCGGGTTCTCATTACGCGGATTATCACTGGTGACAATGCACACATCGGCCAATCTCGCGGCGATTGCACCCATGACGGGACGTTTGCCCGCGTCACGATTTCCACCACAACCAAATACGCAAATTAATCTGCTGTTACTGAACTCATTGCCCCCTTGTGGGGCATTGTCCCCTTGTGGGGCACCGGTTAATTCTGTAACCGCTTCCTGGTCGGTATCCCACATCCCAAAAGGGGACAATGAGGGGACAATGTCCTGCATCGACACTTCACGCAATGTTTGTAAAACCTTTTCCAATGCGTCCGGCGTATGAGCGTAATCAATCACCACGGTTGGCAGCTTATTGCCGCCTAAAGTTTGCATCCGTCCGGCCACTGCTTTTACCTTGGATAATTCGCGCAATGCGTCATGCAACGCGATATCACTCACCAACAAGACCGCTAACACACCTAACAGATTGCTGGCATTAAAACGCCCGAGCAATGCGCTATGCAATGTGCCGCTACCCCAACTGGAGTGCACTTGTACGCTCAATCCCTGTGCGTTCATTTGCAATGTGCCACCATAGACCATGCGTAAACCCAGTCGCTCCGCCATTTCCAGCGCAGCATCCGTCAACCCGTAGCCGATTATTTCGGCGTCCTTATCGCGCATCAGTTCCACCAGGTCTGCGCCGAAATCGTCATCCAGATTCAATACCGCATATTTAAGCTGCGGCCATTCAAACAAGCGCGCTTTAGCGGCAGCATAGTTACGCATATTGCTGTGATAATCGAGATGGTCGTGACTTAAATTGGTAAGCAATGCCACATTAAATTTCACGCCGTTCACACGACCCTGCTGCAAGGCGTGCGAAGACACTTCCATACTCACCGCCTGCGCTCCATCGGCCAGATACTTGGTCAGCAATTGATGCAGCAGAACAGCATCCGGCGTGGTGTTGAGGGTGGGCTGCAAAGCGCCGACAAAGCCGTTTCCCAACGTGCCAATCAACACCGTTTTTTTGCCGTGCCCCACAAGGGGACAATGTGCTGACTGTGGTAATGCTTGCAGCACTTGGGCAATCCAGTGGGCGCAGGATGTTTTTCCATTCGTGCCCGTAATGCCTATCATCCATAACTTGCTGGAAGGCGCGCCATATATGTAGCTAGCAATTTCTCCAACATGCTGACGCAGATTATTAATCGCTAAATTGGGGATATGACTATCCTCATTCCAGACAAAATTTTGCGCTTCCCAGATCACTGCATTTGCGCCATTTTGAATAGCCTGCGCGATAAACTTTCGACCATCAGCCTGTGCACCGGGATATGCCAAAAAGGTATCGCCTGAACGCACGGCACGGCTATCCGAAGCAAGCCGGGTAACACTCACTCCCAATGTAGATAATATTTTTTCCACCGAAAAATGCGCTGAGCTGATGTCAGGCGATATGTTCATATTTCGCCTCGCAAAGGTTCAGCGTGCGGCAAAGATACTGGCACAACAGCTGGTACAGGAACCCTCGCCAGCAGGGGTGGTTCACTTTGCACCGGCGCATCATTCGGCACATTCAATAAGCGCAGCGATTCACTCATTACTTGGCTAAATATGGGCGCGGCAACCAGACCGCCATAATGTTGCCCATTCGCTGGCTCGTTAATCATGACGGCAATAATCAACCGTGGGTTAGACACGGGTGCCAAACCCACGAAGGAAGAGACATAGCGATTGA